>JAWXCO010000135.1:0-4391 GCA_034408705.1 Bacteroidota bacterium | reverse complement strand
TTCAATTGCCATCACAAAAAATGCGGCTATCTTAATTCATAGTTATTCAGGAAAATTATTTTCTGAAAAAGAAAATGAAATACTCAAACGTTTCGCAAAAGTGTTTGAACAAGCTTTTACCCGTTTTATAGATCTGCAAAAAGCAGAAGCACAGGCAAGAGAAGCAAAGATTGAAGCTGCACTGGAACGTACCCGTACACAAAGCATGATCATGCAGCATTCAAAAGAATTGGATGATACTTTAAGGGTTTTTCACGGACAGGTTCTATTACTTGGTATCAATTCAGCATTTTCTTACTTATGGTTACCGGATGAAGAGAAAGAGCAACACATATTCTGGGCTGCCTGGGCAGAGCAACAAAACGGTTCAACCATTTTTAAAAGTAAAGCCCTTAATTACCCGCTTGACAGAAATGAGCCCGCCACTGCGAAATGTCTTGTTGATTGGAAAAGCGATCAACCCGTTCATTCATACGCTTTGCCGCCTGGCGAAGTGGAAAATTACTTTGCCAACTGGGCAGAATTGCTTGATGGCGTTGAAAAACTGAAACCGGAACATTTCCCTGGCGGACTATATTATGTGGAAGCCTACATGAAATATGGCTGCTTTGGTGTAATGATTGAAAGCGAATTATCTGAAGATGAAAAAAAGATACTAGGTCGTTTTGCAATTGAATTTGAACGTGCCTATACCCGTTTCCTCGATCTGCAAAAAGCAGAAGCACAGGCAAGAAAAGCAAAAATAGAAGCGGCATTAGAAAGAGTCCGTGGCAAAGCCATGGCCATGCATGGTTCAGAAGATCTCACAGCTACTATTGTTACATTCTATCATGAACTCGAATTATTCAGTATTACACCCAGACGATGTGGTGTGGGTCTGCTAAACAAAGAAAACCGTATCTCAGAATTATCAACGATGAATTCAACGGTTGAAGGAAATTCAATTGAATTGATCGGTAAAATTGATTTGACCGTTCACCCTGTACTGGAAGGCGTTTATGAAAATTGGTTGGTGCAAAAAGAATATTATCCGGTATTAAGAGGTAATGAAATTAAGAAATACTATCAGGTGGTGAGACCCCAGATCGCTTTTCCTGATTATCCTGATGACGATATTATGTTTGGTTATTTCTTTTTCTTTCCCGAAGGTGGTGTGTATGCATGGACCGATAAAAAAATGGCGGAGGATGAGTTGATAATTTACAGAAGGTTTACATCCGTCTTAAGCCTTACCTACAAACGGTACAAAGATTTGAAAGATGCCGAAGCTAGTGTAAGGGAAGCAGTAAAGCAGGCCGTACTTGATCGTATCCGTGCGGATATTGCGTCCATGCGTACGATCAGTGACCTGGACAGGATCACACCATTAATATGGAATGAACTAAATATACTCGGAATCCCATTTATCCGATGTGGTGTTTTTATTATGGATGATGCCCAACAACTCATTCATACTTTTCTTTCTACCCCGGATGGAAAAGCGATCGCTGCATTTCATTTGCCTTATGATGCGCCGGGAAACCTTGGACTTGTATTAAGTCATTGGCGGGATAAGAAAAATTATATCGATCATTGGAATGAAGTTGATTTCGCTGGAATTGCCGACATATTGTTGAAACAAGGGTCCATTGCTACACCAGAGCAATATATAAAAACACTTCCGCAAGGTGGATTTTATCTTCATTTCCTTCCATTTTTACAAGGCATGTTGTATGTAGGCAATATCAATCAATTAGGACAAGATGAAATAGAATTGCTCCAACATGTTGCCGATGCTTTCTCTACAGCCTATGCACGCTACGAAGATTTTACCAAATTGGAAGCCGCGAAACAAATCGTGGATAAAACATTAGTAGATCTGAAACAAGCGCAGCAACAATTAGTACAGTCAGAAAAAATGGCTTCACTCGGTGAACTCACCGCAGGCATTGCGCATGAGATTCAAAACCCACTCAACTTCGTGAACAACTTTTCAGAAGTCAATGCAGAATTGATCGATGAAATAAAACAAGCCTTACAGCAAGGCAATTCCGCAGAGGTATTACAGCTTGCGGAAGACATCAAAAAAAATCTCGAGAAAATTAATTTTCACGGGAAAAGGGCCGATGGCATAGTAAAGAGCATGTTGCAGCATTCGCGAAGCAGTGATCAGGCAGGTAAACATAAAAAAGAACCCACGGACATCAATGTCCTGGCGGATGAGTACCTGCGCCTGGCTTACCATGGGTTACGTGCAAAGGACAACGCTTTCAATGCAACATTAAAAACAGACTTTGATGAGAGTATAGGGTTGATCGAGGTCGTGGGTCAGGATATCGGGAGGGCTATCCTTAATCTGATCACCAATGCTTTTTACGCGATCCATGAGAAGGATAAACGGATGAAGCAGGAAGGAGAGCCCTATTCGCCATTGGTTTCTGTGACTACTAAAAGAACAGGCAAAACCATTGAAATAAGAGTAGAAGACAATGGCCCGGGTATCCCACAACACGTTTTGGACAAAATATTCCAACCTTTTTTTACTACTAAACCAACAGGGCAAGGAACGGGATTAGGATTGAGTTTAGCTTATGATATTATAAAAGCCCACCAGGGAGAATTAAAAGTGGTGACCAAAGAAGCCCGCCTGAATGACCGGGCCGTTTCGGACGGGAATGACACAGTCGGGCAGGCAGTCGGACGGGGAGAGGGAAGTGAGTTTATTATTCAATTGCCGACTAATTAAACCGATGACAAAGACATTAATATTCGTTGTTCTTCATACTCTTGCATGCAGTATATCCTTTGCCCATGGCTGCATTAATCAGCACTGAATTGAAAGCGCCAACTCTGCTATTTGAATGGCCCAAATTCATAACTTTAATTTAGAACCGGAATTAAATGAAATATTTTTTATCGCTTTTTATTGTAGCCTCCTCCCTGTTGAATGCGGTATGTCAAAATTCAACCACAGACAGTTTAATAAAATTGTTGAACAATGCATCGAACGACACTAACCAGGTAAACCGATTGATAGCTATTGCAAGTAGCTATTATTTCTATAAACCGGATACCAGTATAGCCTATTCAAAAAAAGCCCTTCAACTGGCCAGAGATCTTGACTTTAAACGAGGAATATTTCAATCCTTGAGTTTGGCGGGTGAGTCATCCCGGATTTTAGGAGACTATCCCGGTTCCATGAAAATGCAATTAGAGGCACTTGAAGTAAGCCGCAAAACCAAAAATGGCAATGGTGAAATTGCCAGCCTTTGTTATATTGGTGTTATTTATAATGAATTAAAAGAATACAGATCCGCCTTAAACTTCTTATTTCCAGCCAACGCCATAAGTCAAAATTTACCAATAGGTCCTTTAACTGTTTTTATATTGACCAGTATGGGGGTCAGTTACCATTTTCTGAACATGCCGGATTCCGCTTTGTATTTTTTGCGGCAGGCTTCTATTAAGAACCATGAGGTAAATCATCCACAATTGAATAGTTTAATTCCAATAAGTATCGGAAACATATTTGCTGGGATTGGGAATAATGATTCTGCCTTATATTATTATACTAAAGGGCTGCAGAACTCACTGAATTCAAATGAATCCATAAACCTGGGCAGAGGAAATCTGAAAATCGCTGAATTATATTTTGCAGAGGGAAAATATGATTCCAGTTTATACTTTGTGCGCAATTCATTTAGGGAGTCAAAAAGAACTGCGCAAAAAGTAAATATACTGGAAGCCAGTACGCTGTTGGTAAAACTGTACAGACAATTTCATGAAATGGATAGTGCCTTTTATTATGAAGACATAGCCACCGCCATGAAAGACAGTTTATATGGCCCCGAAAAATTCAAAAAACTTCAGTTACTGATGTTAGACAAACAGGAAAAGCAGCAAGAAGCAGATTCGGAGGAGGAACAGTACAGAAATAATATAAAATATACCCTTTTGTTTATAAGCCTGGGTGTGTTCCTTATAATTAGTTTTATTTTGTTCCGTGCCAACAGGCAAAAACAAAAAGCAAAAACAAAAATAGAAAACGCATATGTTAACCTTAAAGATACTCAGGCATTGTTGATACAAAGAGAAAAAATGGCTTCTTTGGGAGAGCTCACCGCAGGCATTGCTCATGAAATACAAAACCCGTTAAACTTCGTGAATAATTTTTCTGAAGTAAACACAGAATTGATAGATGAATTACAAGAAGAAGTTGGTAAAGGAAATTACGAAGATGTAAAAGCAATTGCAAATGATATAAAAGAAAACTCTCAAAAAATCAATCATCACGGAAAACGTGCCGGTGATATTGTAAAAGGCATGCTGCAACATTCACGTTTAAGCTCAGGTCAGAAAGAACCAACAGATATCAATGCTTTGTGCGATGAATATTTACGATTAAGTTATCA
>JAWXCO010000134.1:0-40893 GCA_034408705.1 Bacteroidota bacterium | reverse complement strand
TATATGCTGGCCCTGGTGGGTGATAAACGCTATGATGCTTATCTCGCCAGTACCGAGGGCAGCAGTGCGATGATCCGGTTTATTAAAAAAGCTCCCTAAAAAAATGTCCCGCTAAATACATAGCGGGACATTTTATATCTATACGTTTGATCAGTTATATTTTCATTCATACGACCACATTGATCATCTTATTTTTTACATAAATGATTTTCTTCGGTTGCTTGCCTTCCAGCCATTTTTGCACCACTTCATCCTTTAGAACTGTTTCTTCCACCTGCTGCTGGGTGATGTCCAGTGGCAGGGTGATCTCGTGTCTTGTTTTGCCATTGATGGCAATGGGATAAGCTTTGGAAGATTCTTTTACATATTTCTCTTCGAATGTGGGATAAGAGGCGTTTAATACGGAAACCTCACCCCTACCCTCTTCACTCAGTGGAGAAGGAGTATGGCGTAGCTGCGCATACAACTCTTCTGCTATATGTGGTGCGTAGGGTGCTAATAATATTAAAAGTGGCTCCAATATCTTTCTTTTATGACATTTTAAATCGGTAAGTTCATTGGTAGCGATCATAAAACCACTGACCCCGGTATTGAAACTGAAACGTTCAGTATCCTGTTCAATTTTACGGATCGTATTGTGCAGCACTTTCAGTTCTGCGGCAGTTGGCTCTTCCTCTGTAACAATAAAAGCCTCCCCAAACCCCTCTGCAGGAAGGGCTTTAGTTTCTTTAAAGAACAGTCTCCAAAATTTTTTCAGGAAACGGTGCACCCCTTCAATGCCTTTTGTATCCCAGGGTTTGCTCATTTCTACGGGGCCGAGAAACATTTCATACATACGGAAAGTGTCGGCGCCGTATTTGGCAACCAGATCATCGGGGTTAACCGTGTTGAATTTTGATTTGGACATTTTTTCAACTTCAGAGCCGCAGATGTATTTGCCTCCTTCTAAAACG
The DNA here is from genome assembly GCA_034408705.1 of Bacteroidota bacterium. GTDB lineage: Bacteria > Bacteroidota > Bacteroidia > Chitinophagales > Chitinophagaceae > JJ008. Next base: position 39,940 of record JAWXCO010000134.1, on the reverse strand, counting down.
AAAATCGCATTCGCATAATCATTGTTTCTCCATTGCTTAAATTCTTCAATGTTCAGTTCTAAACCATCTACAAGATTTACATCAACATGCGTTTCAATTGCATCTAAATGAAAGTTTTTATTCTTTGTAGTAAAGTCAAAAATTTTATATTCAACGTGGGAATTAATTAAACTCATCAACTTAGTTTCATTTATCTCTCCACTTTTAAATTGATTGAAAATGCCATATGATAAAAAAACAGGAGTTGTAATTCTTTTGTCAAAATCATCCTGCACTTGATCGATTTTTTTCATCACCAGTTTATACATAAACCTACTGCTCCCCTGTATCATCCCCTGATTCACCAAACGCTTAAACGGTTCATCAAAACCAATATGTCCCAGATCAAATAATACTTTCGTCCACATACGACTATACAATAAATGGCCGACAGCATGTTCGGTACCACCGATATATAAGTCCACCTGGTTCCAGTAATCAGCTACTTTTCTGTCGCAAAATGTTTTGTCGTTGTGCGGATCCATGTAGCGAAGGAAATACCAACTACTGCCGGCATAACCAGGCATTGTATTGGTTTCTAAAGCCCCCCTGCCTCCGCCAGCTGGCGGAGGGTTCCCCGACTCAAACTGGTTCACCCAGTTATGAATGTTGGCAAGAGGACCTTCTCCATTGGGTCCCGGAGTATAGCTTTTTACTTCTGGTAATGTAAGGGGTAGTTCACTTTCACTCAATGGATAGGCAATTCCATCTTTCCAGGTGATCGGAAATGGTTCACCCCAATACCGCTGGCGGCTGAAGGCAGCATCCCGCATTTTATAATTTACTTTTCTTACACCGATACCTTTTTCTTCGATGGCTTTTATCGCCACATCAATGGCATCTTTCATCAGCAGGCCATTCAGGAAACCAGAGTTCTCTAACGTAGCCTCTTTAGTCGGGTTAGCTTCTTCACCATTATAATGCAAACCGATAATGTTGGTGACGGGAATATTAAAATGTGTTGCAAACTTGTGGTCCCTTTCATCGCCACAGGGCACAGCCATGATGGCACCGGTTCCATAACCGGCTAATACATATTCACTGATCCAAATGGGTATTTCTCTTCCGTCAAATGGATTGATGGCATAAGCACCGGTAAATACACCGCTGATCTTTTTTTCCGCCATCCTTTCTCTTTCACTGCGGCTTTTTACAAACACAATGTAATCTTCAACCGCAGTTTTTTGTCCGGCTGTTGTTATTTCATCTACCAACTTATGCTCTGGTGAAATAACCATAAAGTCAACTCCGAAGATGGTATCTGGACGAGTAGTGTAGACACGGAGACTGACTCCCGACTCCTGACTTCCAACTCTAAACTCCATCTCTGCCCCACTACTTTTTCCGATCCAGTTGCTTTGCATCTCTTTCATCGCATCGCTGAAATCAACGGTGTTCAATCCGTCCAATAAACGATCCGCATATGCTGTAATTCTTAAATACCATTGACGCAATGTTTTCTTTACTACTGGATGTCCACCTCTCTCACTTACACCATTCACTACTTCATCGTTGGCCAGCACGGTTCCCAATGCTTCGCACCAGTTTACTTCGCCATACCCGCAGAAAGCAAGGCGTCTACTCATTAAGATGTTCTGCTTTGTCGCTTCATCATAGTTTTTCCATTCATCTGCGGTAAAGGACTGGCTAGTGGTAAGTGGGGATTGGAAAGACCCAGCTGCTTCAAATTCCTTTATTAATTCACTGATTGGTTTGGCTTTGTTTGTTGTGCGATCGAAATAGCTATTGAATAATTGCAGAAAGATCCACTGGGTCCATTTATAATAACTGGGATCGCTGGTTTGCACTTCCCGTTCCCAATCATAACAGAAACCGATATTGTCCAGTTGCGATTTAAAGGTGGCGATATTCTTTTTGGTGGTCTCCGCCGGATGCTGACCCGTATCCAATGCATATTGCTCGGCTGGTAAGCCAAAACTGTCAAAGCCCATCGGATGCAGGACATTAAATCCTTTCAACCGTTTATACCGGCTATAGATATCCGAAGCAATATACCCTAGCGGGTGACCCACATGCAGCCCTGCCCCGCTGGGGTAAGGGAACATATCGAGCACATAGTACTTGGGTTTGTTCAATCCTTTGCCAAACTCAGGATTTTCCACTTTATAGGCATTGGATTCTTTCCATTTCTTTTGCCAGTCATTTTCTATTCTTCTGAAATCGTATTCCATGCCGCTTGTATAATTATTGTTTTATCTTTTTCCGGTAATGTTGTTCGCCCTTTTTGTTGAACCCCTACGGGGTTCTCTCAACCTTACTCATCTTATTTGCTACCAACATTTAACCCCTGGGGATTTTTGAAAATAGCTACGTGATTCTTTTTGCTACTGAAGTTTGCTCTTCATAACTTCAGGGTAAGTCTGCAAAAAAAATTGCTGGCAGCAACAGAGCCCAGCTCATAAATTCTTTAACAAATCTTATGCTTCATTCAGCAATATGAGCCAGCACCAACCGTTTAAACTGTCCCGCATGTGCGGGAATGGGGAGCAAAAATACTGATTGTAGCCCTAAACAGCTATTTTTGCCTGCCCTCCGGACTTATTTAAGACTTTAAAATTGTAATTGGATAAAGTTGCGAAGGCTGGACTAATCCATTAATCTGAAAAAATAATTTCGATGTCCCAACCTGGAAAAGCTTCTATCAAACGTGGCAAACCCTCCTACTTTATGTCCATACTCGGGGTGACCCTGGTATTATTCTTTCTCGGCATTATCGGCTGGTTGGTGATCAATGCCAACAAACTGGGTAACCATTTTAAAGAGAGTGTAGAAGTGAGGGTATTTCTCCGTGGCGACCTGAACCCCAAAGACAGCGTGGCCCTGGTAAATTATATTGCTGCCAAGCCCTATGTAAAGATCATGGAGTACGTGACCAAGGAAGCCGGTAAGAAAAAATATATTGACGATGGCGGAGAGGACTGGAACAAAGTATTGACGGAGAACCCGCTGCCCAATGCCATTTATTTTAGGGTCAAAAGCCAGTTTGTCAATTCCGATACCCTCTTGTCCATTAAAAAAGATATTGAGCAACAAACCTATGTAAGTGATGTGGCTTACCCGGATGCCCTGGTGGGTGACCTGAATAAGAATATCCGGAAAGTCAGTATCGGTCTGCTCGTATTGGTAGTGATCATTTCCCTAGTCGTTATTTTCTTAATTGACAATACGATCCGGCTGGCCATGTTCAGCAACAGGTTCCTGATCAAAACCATGCAGATGGTAGGGGCCACCCGCTGGTTTATTGCCAAACCGCTGAATATAAAGGCCATTATCAACGGGGCTATCAGCGGCCTCATTGCTTCTGTCATCCTATATATATTAATACTGGTAGCCGAAGGGCAGATTGAATGGCTCAAAACCATACATGATAGCAGCCTCCTGATTATATTATTTATTATCCTGATACTTCTGGGTATTGGCATTACCCTATTTAGCACCAACCGCAGTGTGATCAAGTACCTGAGGATGAAGCTGGATGATCTTTATTGAGACCGAAAGTCGGGAAGACCGGAACTTAGAGAAACGGTAAGTCAAAAAGTGGACTTTTCCCTATATTGCAGCTCCAAAAGTGAATAATATGATTACCGAAAAAGGAAGCCCTTCTATTTTTACCAAAGAGAACTATACCTGGATGCTGATCGGCATTGTGGTGATGGCAATTGGTATGCTGCTGATGGCAGGCGGAAAAAATACGGATCCAAGTGTATTTGACAAATCTAAAGTGTACAGCGCCACACGTATCACGATCGCACCGATACTGATCCTTGCAGGGCTGGTAATTGAAATATTTGCCATTTTTAAAAAACCAAAAGCAACAGTTGCTTAAGCCCTTGTTTCAATAATAGCTTTAAAGGCGATACCTTACACGTGTCGCCTTTAATTTTATCCCTGCTGACTGGTATGTTTCAGCTTTAATAAAATAACGCATGAATATTTTCGAAGCAGTCATTATCGCCATTGTAGAGGGCCTGACTGAATTTCTCCCGGTCTCTTCCACCGGCCATATGATCATTGCCGAACACCTGATGAAGCTTGGCACAACTCCGGAAGAAAAAAGTTTTGTCAACCTGTTTACTGTTTCTATTCAGTTGGGCGCCATCCTGGCGGTTGTGGTTATTTACTGGCGGCAATTTTTCCAGTTCCGCCACTGGCAGTTTTATGCTAAACTGGCGATCGGTGTTTTGCCTGCTTTGATATTGGGTTATCTTTTTGCCGATAAAATAGATGAATTGCTTTTCAACCCTACCGTAGTGGCAATCGCCATGCTCGCCGGTGGTATTGTTTTATTGGTTATTGACAAAGCTTTCAAAAAACCAACGGTGGAATCGGAAGATCAGCTGGGTTTCGGCCGGTCTTTTATCATCGGTTGCTGGCAGGTGCTGGCCATGGTTCCGGGTGTGAGCCGCAGTGCTGCTTCGATTATTGGGGGTATGCAGCAAAAACTAACACGGAACCTTGCCGCCGAATTTTCCTTTTTCCTGGCGGTGCCAACCATGTTTGCCGCTACAGCGTATACTTTGTTCATTAAAAAATGGCCCGGCAGTGATGGTACGGTGCAAAAGGGAATTGACCTTATCACTTCCACCCAGGAAAATACCGTATCCTTTATTATCGGCAACATCGTTGCTTTTGTCGTGGCCATGCTGGCGATTCGCTTTTTTATTAATTTTCTGAAAGTATATGGCTTTAGGCCATTTGGTATTTACCGCATCATTGCAGGCATTGTGCTGCTGGTGTTATTGGCAACCGGTGTTATTGATGCATAAAAACCCAATAGCCACAAAATTTATCCATTAAACCAAAAATAAACACATGAAAAAAATTGCATATATTATCCTTGCTGCTGTTTCATTGACGGCATGTTCCAATTTCGGTAAAAAAGTAGAAGTGCCCGGCACAAAAGCTGAAGTTTTTTACAAAGGTGATGGCGTGACCGAAGAGGATGCCAAAAAAACCGGCGAATTTTTAAAGGAATCATTTTTTAGTGCTGATAAGAAAGCCAGTGTGCAGCTGACCAGGGAAGGCGAGGAATATACGATCCGCTTTGTATATGATAAGACGGTATTTGACACCCTGAAAGGGATCGAAGATATTTTTAAAGAAGTTGGTATAAAAGCTTCGAAGCAATTGTTTGATGGCAAAAAAGTAAATATTGCTTTAGCCAACAGCAGCTTTAAAGATTATAAAACTATTCTGTATGATGAAGCCATGGCCAAAAGGCTGGAAGCACCACCCGCCACGGATGAAACGACAATATCCAAAGCGGATTTTGACCATGATTCAGCCGGTGGAGTCGATTTTTACTGGAAAGGTATCTCCGACGAAGAGTCGAAGATGATCGCTGATTATATTGTACAGAACGGGTCCTTTAATGGCGGCAGGGCAGAAATTTATATGACGAAAAGCGGTGACCGTTTTACACTACGTTTCCCCGTGATCGAGTCCGCCAGGAATGATGCGAGTTTTGTAACTGACCTTGAAAAAGTGACAAAGCAGATTAAGGACAATGTATTTGCTAATGTGCCTTATTCCTTTTACATGACAGATGAAAATATGAACACGGTAAAAGCCTGGGATTATTAAACTATTACTAATATAAAAACGGCTGCGTCACTCTCGCAGCTTTTTTTATGCCTGAATGCAAAGGGTTCCCTATTTTTATGTATCAACCGGGTAATTATGCAAACGGCTTCTAAAAAAGTAGTGAACGGCTGGGCCATGTATGACTGGGCCAATTCCGTATATAATCTTGTCATTACTTCAACAGTTTTCCCTGCTTATTTTGAAAGTATAACCGGCGACAATAATGAAGCCACCAAACAGGATACGGTAATATTTCTTGGGCGGGAGTTTATCAATACTTCCTTATACAACTACACCCTGGCTTTCAGCTTTTTGATTGTAGCCCTTATTCTCCCTTTGCTATCCTCCATTGCTGATTATAAAGGAAATAAAAAAAGTTTTTTACGCTTTTTTATGACCATAGGAAGCATCGCCTGCAGTACCCTTTTCTTTTTTGATAAAACCAATCTGGGTCTTGGTATTCTGTGTATGATCTTCGCCTGCATAGGTAGTTGGGCGGGGCTTGTTTTTTATAATTCCTATTTGCCGGAAATTGCCGCCCCAAAAGACCGGGATCGTATTAGTGCCAAAGGCTTTGCCTTCGGCTATGTGGGAAGTGTTATTCTGCAATTAGTGAGCTTTGTGCTGATTCTAAAAAACGATCTCTGGGGTTTTAGTACAGGCTTTGCCACACAACTTTCCTTTTTACTGGTGGGTATATGGTGGTTTACATTTGGAAATTTTTCGTTAAGCCGCTTGCCGAAACCCATGCCTGCCGCTGAAGGAATACCGCGAAATATTCTTAGTAATGGCTATGGCGAATTGAAAAAAGTGGCGCAACAATTGATCCACATGCCGGTGTTGAAGCGTTTTCTCCTTTCCTTCTTTTTTATCAGCATGGGTGTGCAAACGGTCATGCTGGCAGCTACGCTATATGGCAAAAGTGAATTACAGATTGAAACCGACAGCTTGATCATCGCTATTCTGATCATCCAGCTGATCGCCATTCCGGGAGCATTTGCCATTGCCGCACTCTCTAAAAGAACAAGTAACCTGTTTGCGTTAATGATCTGCATATTTGTCTGGATCGGCCTATGCATCGGAGCCTATTTGATCCCGGCCAAGAATACTATGGCTTTTTATTTATTAGCCGTGGTGGTTGGTTTTGTAATGGGAGGTATTCAGTCGCTTAGCCGGTCGACCTATGCCAAGTTAATGCCCGAAACAAGAGATACAGCATCTTTTTTCAGTTTTTATGATGTAGCTGAAAAAATTGCAATTGTGATCGGCATGTTTAGTTTTGGCTTTATCAATGAATTGACCGGCTCACAAAGGTATTCCGTACTCGCACTAATGGTATTTTTCATCATAGCCCTTATTTGCCTGTTATTTACGCAAACGGCATTAAAAAAATCGCCTGGTAAATGAAACTCTACTCAATCAATACCGGTTATTTCAAACTCGATGGTGGTGCTATGTTTGGAGTTGTTCCCAAAAGCATGTGGAATAAGATCAACCCGGCCGATGAGAATAATCTTTGCTCCTGGGCATTGCGCTGTTTACTGATCGAAGATGGCAACCGCCTGATACTGGTGGACAATGGTAATGGTAATAAACAGGATGCCAAATTTTTCAGCCATTATTACCTGCATGGTGATGATACGCTTGATAAGTCGTTGGCGAAATATGGTTTTGGAAAGGATGATATTACGGATGTATTCTTAACGCATCTTCATTTCGATCATTGCGGGGGCAGCATTGAAAGAGAAGGAGACAAATTAGTCCCTGCTTTTAAGAATGCGACCTACTGGACTAATAAAGAACATTGGGACTGGGCCGTTTATCCGAACGAAAGGGAAAAAGCCTCTTTCCTCAAAGAAAATATTCTACCCATCGAAGAAAGTGGCCGTTTAAAATTTATTGAAGTAGCTGGCCCAAAGGATTGGCGACTTGGTGAAACCATCTTTACAGAAAACATTACTGTTCGCTTTGTGAGTGGCCACACCCAAAGCATGATGCTGCCGCAAATAAATTATAATGGTAAGACGCTTGTCTTCATGGCCGACCTGCTTCCTTCGGCCGGGCATATTCCTATTCCTTATGTAATGGCCTACGATATGAACCCGCTTACTACCTTGAACGAGAAGAAATCATTTTTGAAAGAAGCGGTGGAAGGAAACTATATTCTTTTCTTTGAACACGACCCGGTGTATGAATGCTGCAATCTGCAACAAACGGACCGGGGTGTACGGGCAAAAGATTATTTCAAACTGGAAGAGATTTGACAAAGCACCGCCCGGATACTAATCATCTTTTTTAATAAATAGTTTTTTCATTCCCAGTATCAACAAGCTGCCGATAATGGCCGGGAGGATCAGGTTGATGAGCCAGATACCGGCGGTAGTAAAACCAACACCTAAATTGTTGGTTGTATAAAGTGCCATGATCGTAGTCATTACTTTTCCCCGCTGCACCAGTTCTACGATAGCAATGGTTGGTATCACGGCCATCACCAAAAAAGAAACACTGACAGCCCAAAAAATGTTTACCCAGGAAACATCCACGGCGAATAAATGAAACAGCAGGTAATACTGTATTATGAAGACCACGAACCGCAGGGCCGACAAGAGTAATAATTTTAAGAGCAATACCGTATCAAAATCTTCCAACGCCCTTACCAGGTACGCAAACCGATTGCTGCCGGGCAAGCGATCCACCCATTTGATCAGCCAGGATAAGCGGAAGTAGAAAAGCAGCAGCCCTGCTAATACAGTTCCTGTTCCATAGATGATCACTTTCATCCAGATTGGAGATATGAGTTGACCGGATTCAATACCCGGTCGCAATAGTATTAAACCAATACAGCCCATCAGTAAAGTAATGATAAGCTGGCTGATACTTCCCACGATCGTTATAGAGATTGTTTTTAGCCGGTTGCCGTCATCCATATATAATACCCTTCCAAGGTATTCGCCTACGCGATTGGGTGTGCTTACCGAAAAGGACACCCCGGATAAAACAGCCCGCAGTGCTTTTAAAAAACTAACCTCCTGGATGCTGCGAACAGATACTTTCCACTTGACGGCCTCGATCGACCAGTTGACCACCATAAGGAATACAACCGCAACAAGATTCCATACTAACGGAGTCCGGAAAGATTCTCTGATACCCAACCAGGCAGTTTCAATATCGGGTTGTAATTGTATTTGCCGGTAAATAGACCAGGCCAGCCACACAAATAGCAAGGGGCCGAGGAAGTAGTTGATAAAGAGTTTGCTATTTTTGTTTAGTTTCATTCACCTGCCCCGCAGATAGGCGGGGTCATGTAAAAATACATTCCTGTTTGCAAAAGCCTGCTAAAATAATCCTCGGCATCGATCCTGGTACCATCGTGATGGGCTATGGTTTGATCACCGTTAAAGGAAATGAAGTGACTCTGCTGGAACTGGGTGTGCTCAAACCCGGTACTATCAAAGATGGGTATAAAAAATTACAGCTCATCTTTAATACTGTCAGCGGATTAATTACAAAGTACCAACCAACCGATTTTGCGATCGAAGCTCCATTCTTTGGAAAAAATGTACAGAGCATGCTTAAGCTGGGCAGGGCGCAGGGAGTAGCCATTGCCGCCGCCATGCGGCATGGCCTGGAAGTAACAGAGTATGCTCCTAAAAAAGTAAAACAATCCATTACCGGTAATGGTAATGCGGATAAAGAACAGGTGATGAAAATGCTGCAAACATTACTTTCCTTTAAAGAAAATCCCAGGCACTATGATGCTACCGATGCATTAGCGGTAGCGATGTGCCATCATTTTCAATCCGGTTCCGTATTGGGCAAAGCCGGTCAAGGTGTTAAAGGCTGGGATGAGTTTATCAAAAAGAACCCGTCGAGGGTTAAAAAATAGAACGCTCACAGCTCCGGTTTACGGGCGTGTGCTTTTGTTTTTGTCTTGATGGGTTTATTTTTTTCCTTTTCCTTATTCATTTTGTTTTTTCCTGGTGGTATTACTTCTGCGATAACGGTCATACCTGTATCCGACATGGTAGCGGCCACTGCGGAATCCATGATCATCAGGGTAGAATCAACCACCTGGCTATCCCAATCAAATCCTTCTGCTTCGTTCTCCCGGCTTTTGCGATCGATAAGATTGATATTAACTCCATACCAGCCATGGGGATCAAACCAAATCACTTCGTCGTAGTTAATAAAGAATTTTGCTGTATCAAGAATAAAATAAATTTTCCCTTTTAACATGGGAGTGGTAATACCATCTTCAGTTACCTGTACAGAATCGGTCGTATAAGAATGAAACCGGGCCATTGACCAATCCACTCCATGCGTCTCTCCCATACGGATATACTTTTGAAAATCCTCCCGAAATTCGATTTGCATGCTGCTGTCATCAAGCGATTCTAAAAAAGATTTCACTTCCTGTTCATCTTTACCTCCTCCATTTTTCGCCAGCGATTTTAACATAAAGCCCTTGATCGTTTTCACATCCGGGAACAGATCCACAAATCCGTCCTCGTCTTTTTCCGCCAACGCGGTAAATATTTTTTTGATCATCACTTCTTTATTTTTTTCCTGGCCAAAAGAAGTGGTGGCAGTGATCATAAAAAAGGGCAGCAATAGCAACGCCGAAATTTTCATAAAGTCGTTTATAAATACATCAAAATTTTTTCCTGTGCCTGCTTTAGTTTTTCTGCTGAAGCAGCTGGTTTAGCCTTTGTAAAATTGAGGTCATTCGCTGAGTTAATAGGAATAAGGTGTAAATGGGCATGTGGCACTTCTAATCCCACCACGCTGATACCGCAGCGATTGCAGTCAAATGCTTTTTCTATGGCCAGGGCAATCGGCCGGGCAAATAATAGTAGTTCGCCCAGGTATTCATCCGGCAGGTCAAATAATTTGTCGGTTTCAATTTTGGGAACTACCAGCACATGCCCCTCCCGCAACGGGAAAATATCCAGGAAGGCAAAGAATTTTTCATTCTCCGCTATTTTATAGGCCGGTATCTCACCGGCAATGATTTTTGAAAAAATTGTCATGCCACTAATCCTTTTTGACTTTAGCCCCCTTAACTACCGGGGAATGATCGCAGATCTCAAATACAGCCATCTCACACAACAAATCTACTACCCTGTACGGCAAAAAAAAAGTTCTGTCGCAACAGAACTCATATCTTTTTATTAAATATCCTTCTTACGCAGTGATCCCTTCTATTTTAAACTTTAACACCCCGGCCGGTGCCTGTACTTCAGCCGTATCACCGACATGCTTACCCAGTATTCCTTTACCAATGGGAGAAGTCACTGAAATTTTACCGGCTTTCAGATCCGCCTCTTTTTCGCTGACGATCTTATAAGTCACCTGTTTTTTGGTACCCAGGTTGGTCAGGGTAACTTTAGTAAGAATAGAAACCTTACTGGTGTCAATATCGGCTTCATCCATTACCCTTAAATTGGCCATAGAACCTTCGTAAGCAGCAATTTTTGCCTCCAGTATACCCTGTGCTTCCTTGGCCGCATCGTATTCTGCATTTTCCTTCAGGTCACCCTTTTCCCTGGCTTCTGCAATAGCACGGCTGGCAGCGGGGCGGTCAACGCCTTTCATCTTCTGCAATTCTGCTTTTAGATGTTCCAGTGTCTCTTTCGTCACATATTGTAAATCACTCATGATCGCCTCCTTTTTTATGTCTCACTGAGGTGAGACGACAAAAAAAATAACAACGCCTCAGTTTTTGCTGAAGCGTTGCATAATTAGACAGTAAAGATAGAAAACTATTTGAAAAGGAAACAAATTGGCTGACTTTTTTTAATCATTCCTATCGCCGCTTTAAATCATAGACCCTGTCGTTGCTAAGTGAGTACTGCTCAGTCCTTATGCCGGTCCAGTTGTTCCGAAAACTGAAATCATCAAACTCCCATTCCAGGCACCTGTTTTGCTGGAAATTGGCAAGATTGATACGCAGGTACTTCATCGATCTTGTTTCCCAGTCCCCGTTACTGTTATAGTAACCATTATTATACCGGTCCGACCGCCAGTAACCCGTCATCGTATCCGTACTACTGGTATACGTAGCATTTCCATTGTCCATAAAAGTAAAAATGCCGCTTTCGTACCCGGTTTGAAAATAATCCCGTCCAAATAATTCCCGTCGCCAGGCTCCTTCCAGTTGCCAGCTACCGATGATACGGTCTTCAAATGATTTGGAACAGGATGAAAAAAATAAACTACTGACAAGTAGTAAAGCCAATAAATATTTTCTCTTAGCATTTTTCTTTTTTGCCGAAAGAATAATGCCATACCGGCGGGAAAATTTTTTTTAACAAAAAATTACTTCCACGTCAGGGGTTAATTTTTTCCAGCAGCACCCTTGCCATTTTATAAAAGGATTCGTGGCTGTAGCCGGCAATATGTGGGGTGATGATAACATTGGGCTGATCCAATAGCCAGTCTAGTTGTTCTTGTTCGACAGTTGTATAGGTATCTAATTTTTCATTTTCGAGCACATCCAATCCGGCTCCGCCGATCTTATGGGCTTTTAATGCATTCACCAGTACTCCCAGACTTACTACATTGCCCCGGGAACTGTTCAAAAAATAAGGCTTGCGTTCTAATAAATCAAAGAAGGCCGCATCGGCCATATGAAATGTTTCATTGGTGAGCGGTACATGAAAGCTGATTACGTCCGCAAAACGGCATACCTGTTCCAGGCTGGCTTCTTTTATATAATCACCACCAAAACCAAATTTATATTTATCGTAGGCCAGTACCGTTACACCAAATGGTTGGAGCAGTTTGGCAAAACTCTGGCCGGTATTTCCAAAACCGATAATACCAACTGTCTTACCACTGAGTTCGGTGCCCCTGTTCTCATCCCTGCGCCATAGGCCCTGCTTTACTTCGTTATGTGATGAAGTAATATGGTTCATCAGGTTCAGCAATAAACATAGAATATGTTCTGCCACAGCAGTACGGTTTCCTTCCGGGCTACTTTCACATTGTATGCCCCGGGCTCTTGCATAATCCACATCAATCAGTTCCATGCCACTACCGAGGCGGCCAATCCATTGCAGCGATGTTGCCTTATCAATAAGGTTTTTATCCACGTTGATCCGGGTGGTAACCACAAGGCCTACCGCATTATGAATAGTAGCGCTCAATTCATCATAGGTAATAGCAGGCTGGTACAACACTTCATATCCTTTTTGCTGAAGGGTCTCCATTAAATAAGGATGTGTTTTGCCGGTAATAATAATTTTCGTCATCGCATTTTAAAAGTAAGATCAGCAAATTGTTGTACGGTTAGTTGCTCTGCCCTTTTATTAAACAATACATCTTCCAATATCGCTGCATCAAATAAATTTTTTACTGCATTTCGTAATGTTTTCCTTCGCTGGTTAAACGCCGTTTTTACCAGGAGAAAGAAATCCTTTTCAGTCCGCATACCCGGTACAGCGGGATTTGGCAATAAGCGTATGACAGCACTTTCCACTTTTGGGGGTGGTTGAAAAGACCCTGGATGCACATCAAACAAATATTCCACGGTATAAAATGCCTGCAGTAAGACGCTGATTACCCCATACACTTTACTTCCTTCTTTGGCTGCCACCCGCTGTGCCACTTCTTTCTGGAACATGCCAACGATACACTCCACTTCCTCCTTCCAATCCAATGACTTAAAAAGAATTTGTGTTGAAATATTGTAGGGAAAATTACCGACCAGGGTGAATTTCCCGGTAAAGGGCTTATCCATATCCAAAAAACTCTGGTGAATGATCTTTCCCTGTAATGGTGGCCAGGTCTTTAATAAGTATTCCACTTTCTCATCATCCAGTTCCACGGCTTTGAAATCAATGCCTATCAACTCCAGGAGATATTTGGTCAGTGCACCACCTCCCGGACCTATTTCCAGCAATTGTGTAAAAGGATGTTGCTGCAAGGAAGATATGATCTTGCGACAGATATTTTCATCTTTTAAAAAATGCTGGCCCAGTGATTTTTTCAGGGTGTACATGAATGCAAATGTAGTTGATACCGCTATGTTACCCGCCTTCGTTATAACAGCGCTGCCAAAAAACCCTGCCCATCCTGAAATAAAGGACGGACAGGGTTGTGACGCAGAAAATCCATTCGCTATTGCCGGACAAATTTTTGTATCCCCAGTATCTCAGTCCTGCTGTTGACCAGGTACAAAATATATACACCCGAAGGCCAGGTACTTGTATTGATCCTCTTATCGCCAGTACCATCGCCGGCATATGCCTGTTGTGAATAAAATTGTTTTCCATTGATATCAGTTATCCTGATCGTTACACCACCGGGAACAATCCTGGTGAGCCGCAGGTTCAGTTCCTCCTGCACCGGGTTGGGATATAATAACCACTGTACTACAGCAGGCTTATAGACCACATTAATAACTTTACTATAATCTACCTGCTGGTTCTTGTCCACTCCCTTTACCCGGTAATAATTATTGCCCGCAAATGGAGTTCTGTCAATATAGCTGAAGGGTAGGTTCAGCAACCGGCCTATTTCTGAAAACGAAATACCATCTGCTGATTTCTCAATAATAAAATAATCATGATTGGCGTCGGTAACAGCTTCCCATTCGACTTCAATACTGTTATCCGGTTTTAACTTACCATTGATGCTGATGAATTTTACCGGTAGCGTAAAAAAAGCAATAGTACTTTTTATAAGTTTCAGATTGTCAATATTAAAGCCATCATCCACCTCGAAATCATAACCGGTTGTGTTAGCATCAGAACTAAACATAAAACGAAGGCGTAATGCCGGTGTACCCAGGTAAGCCGACAAGTCAAAGACTTCGGGTGTCCAGTCTTCCTGGATCCCGGTTAGTGCAGGCTGCCCGTTAATAGTACTGCCATCCAGGGTTCCTGCTTCCTGCACAGTCGTTTTTCCGGATATAGGTATCCAGATGGTTCCATTAACGGAGACCTGTACCTGTAATTTATCCCTAAAGTTCTCTGCCCGGTGGCGAACCCAAAAACTCAGAAAAGCCGCCGTAGCATTGCTAAGGTCGAAACTGCCATTATAGCGCACATTATCATTCCGGTTGGCACCATATAAACCCGAAGGGGATTCGGATAAAGATTTAGCTCCCCCAAAGGCATTGGTAGTCGTATAATTCCAGTTGGCCGATACCACCCAATTGGTGCCTACACTGGCTCCTTCCATATTATCATAAAAGAGCTGAACAGGGTTATAAAACTTAACAATGGTATCATAGTAGGTCTGTCCGCCGGTCTGTATCCGCCAGGCATACCTGATCCGGTAACCAGACTGGATACCGGGGTGTAAAGTATAATTGATGCCGCCATCATACACATCGAAGTAATTAGGTAATGAGTTGATGACAACAGGTGCACCCCAGGCCGTAATATTCTCGATCGGGAGTAAGGTGACCGTGACGGGTCCGTTATCCAACCCAATTCTTTTTACCCGGAAATTGAAAGTGCCGGTGGTTGTACTAACGGCAATGTCTGACCGGTCTGTTACATCTACATAAGAGCCCGCAGCGTAAGCCATTTGAAGGTTTTGAAAAACCATCCCCTTGGATAAGTTGATGATTTCGCTGGCCGGTGGCCAAAAACTTCCAAAGGAACCACCTGTACCGCCACCTGCACCACCTTCGCCTGTAAGGCCCATTACCACCGCTTTTGTACCGGTACCAATATCCCCTTTCAGCATCCAGTCTTTTACACCACCTGCCACTTCATATCCCACCGATTGCAGGCTGTTCCCGGCCCGCATACCATTGTATTTTCCCATCATTGCAGGTATGGCGCGATAATATTGCTGTTCTGCAATACTTAATGAATCAGAACCGGTATGCAGGGTAGGCCTTCCAAATGGAAGTGAGTAATAAGGACCAAATGAATGCTGGTCATTACAGGAAACAATTTGACGAGAAATAACAAAATTCCGAATGGCATTGGTCTCCGGTTCAGAAAAAGCAGCAGGTCCCCAATAAACATCGCTGATGGTATTACCCGAACCGCAACTGGAAGTGGCGCCAGTACAATTGGCCCAGTCCTCGCTCCAGTTCCGATTAAGATCTACGCCAAAAGTTCCATCCCCATTATTTCGCCTGTTCTTGCGCCAACCGCCACCTCCACCCGGATTAGTGCTTCGGTTATACTCCCATCCATCCGGGTTCATACAGGGAATAATAAAGATCTCCCGGTTATTAACCAGTGCCTGTATCCGTGGATCCGTGGCATAATTCTCACAGAGGTATTGCATAAAGAAGATCATGCTGCTGCCACCAATGGCTTCGCGGGCATGCTGTAAACCGATATACAATACTTCCGGCTCATTGGTTTCATCCGTCGTTACATTATCTGAAATTTTTATACACCAGATATTTCTTCCTTCGGTTGACAGACCCAGTGATGTTTTCTGTGCGATCCCTGGGTAAGCAGCAACGAGATTATTCATTGCTGTATTCATTTGGGTAAAACTGTAGAAGCCCCCCAATGTTGCCTGTACCTGGAATGCCGATGGCGTAACAATAAGGTTAGCTACCGTTCCACCGGGTTGTTCCATTGCGGCCCTCCCCTGCGAAGTAGCTGAAAAATATTGGCGGTTCAATTCCTTTACTTTTTCTGCAACATTCGCCACCAGTATTTCATACTGGTAACCACTGCGGCTGAGTGCTCCCAGTTGCTCTTGATTTATTTCTGCAATAATGCCTCCACCCTGCACATCAAAATGATCAATCTCTAATAGCCCGAGTAAACTGGCTCGTTGGGTCTTGTCTTGCGGCGGATAGACTTTCACTGTACTGTATTGCTGGGCGCTTGTGGCAAAAGCGGTTGCCAGCAGAAAAAGAAAGCTGTAAATGAGTGACTGGGTTAATTTCATAAAACAGGATTTAGGTGGTACAATTATTATTTGATTTATTTTTTACTGATGATGAGTTTTTCAGTGATCTTTTCCTCCTGTATCCTCACTTCTACGATATACAGGCCGCTATTCAACTTTTGCACCACTGGTATATCTATATTATTCACTCCTTTTGTGACGAAAATCGTTTGCCGGTAAACGATCCGCCCTTTAATATCCGTGATACTTATTCCTGCTTCCCCGTTCTGCAAGGATTGTATGGTGAGCAAAGCTGTTTCACTGGCAGGGTTAGGGGAGACAGTTATGTCCTGTATCCCTTTCCGTATCAGAATTGTTCTTACATCACTGTACCGATAATTACCGCCACCACTTATCATTCTAAGCCGGTAAAATGATTTACCCGGCAATGGATTCAGGTCGGTATACGTATAGCTATTCCCGGCAGCGCTTCCATTTCCGGTAGCGTTGATAGTATTGATGGCCGTCCAGTTACTATTATCAGCACTGCGTTGTAGTTCAAATCCATTGAAATTCTCTTCTCCTGAACTGGTCCAGTCCAGTTTTACTTTATCACCTGTGATCAGTCTTGCATCAAATGAAAGGAGGTTCACGGTTAGGGGATAATCGTCTACCAGTATGGTATAATCTTCCGTTTCGCCATCTTCGTAATAGCCAGTGGGATTGGCATTGGTCATTCCATGCACGGCTCTTGTCAATCTTATGCGTAGGTAAGTGTAAGATCCATTAGGTAGCGGCGTTGGTGCCGAAGGCCAGTACAAATACCTGTATTGCAGAGCCGGGGTTGAAGGTACGGGCGGAATGGTCTGGCAGGCTTCCCCGCTGTCAAACGTTCCGTTGCCATTGAAATCAAGCCAGGCAATCAGGGTTGCATTATCACCGGTATTATTATATACAGACACCTGTGCCAGGTAATTACCGGCAACGGGTGAAAAGATGGGAGTATATGAAAGCCCATCTTCATCAGCTCCGTCGGCATTGGCGGGTAAAGAAGATATTTTATTCCACTCCCGGTCAAATGTTGGGCCTATCCGTAAAGCAGTATCTCTTTCGTGTACAGCCGGGCTCCAGGGATCGGGATCATAAGAAGCTGGCGCATCACCAAAATCGCATAGCGGACGAAATGCTTCACTGCAATCTCCCCAGCTACCGCTTGGCGGAACAGCATTTAAGGTAACCGTGTAATTCTGTGCTGCATTGACTGTACCATTATAATTATAGGGTACAATAAAACCTGTACTGGGAGAAGTTGATAAATTATTTCCCTGGTTATAAACATTCTCCGCCCAGTCGATCGCTAACTGGCGGGGGTGATTGATTCCTGTTCCGGTCGGAATATACTCAGTTCGTTGAGCAGTCATCAGGTTAAAATGATACCACTCCGGATCGCTGGCGGCACCATCAAAATCATACATCATGGCATTATTGGTAACACCCACATCACTCCAGTCATGTATCAATGTATTGGTTCCGCCAATAGAGCTGTCACTACGGGTTGCATACACCTGCGTAGCACGGGTAGGGTTTTGGGCAGCATCAAATTCGATCCGCCATACCGTATTTTCTCGACCGGATGTTCTACTGCTGTTAGAAGACTCCACCCCAAAATAATAAAAGCCGTTATAAAAGCTTGCAGAGCCGGATTCTACACCCTGGTCGTAAGTAGGGATACCCAATGAAGCCGTAACATCTGCCACCAAGGTGCCAATGGTTTCGGCATCCAGGTTATACTTCCAGATGGTTTTATTGGTAACCGAACTGGGCATTAAACTAAACGTATAATAGAGTACCCGGTTAACTGGATCATAGGCCATCCCATTCACATTGGTCCATCCCGGATCAGTAAACAAAGGTTTGGCCCTGCCATTGGCTGGGTTCAGCATCAAAAAATTATTATCCTCTACGGTAAGGATATAGGCCGGCATCCCGGTAAAAGGGCGGCTGATATTTCTCCAGTTGTTCGGAAAACTTCCCGATACGCATCCATTAATATCCGACAGCCAGAACATGGGATCGCTGCCGCGATTAAGGATAACGATTTTGATCACTTTTACAGGGCCGGTAACTGAAACAATAGCGCTGCCGGTATTAGTATTGGTAGGCAGGTTGGTTGCGCTGGCCGTTCCAACCGTAACTGCCGTAGGAAGGCCTCCCAATGTCAAAATCGTAGAAGCCTGCAATGTTACGGTAGGGTTCAGTGCCACACCAGCCGCATCGCGGGCAGAAATTCTGAAGGAAGCAAGATTATCTATATCGTAAAGAGCAAACCGGGCATTGGTAACCACCTGGTCAAACGTGATCACAATACTGTCGTTATTGATCGTAGGTGTGTATTGAACATCCTGACCAATATAGCCTGCCAGTTCGCCGGTATGTGTTGCGTTCTCACCCGCCAGGGTAAAGGAAGGAGTGGTAGCTGCGATGCTTACTCTTGTCGTACCCATCATAAAATGCTGGTTGCTTGCGAGGGCATTGGTAACAAAACCACTGTAACTGCCATTGGAAACCAGGTAATCCAGGAAGTCCCAGTTGATCTGTGATTGCGTATAACCAACGGGGCATTGAGCATGAACAGGGGTTGGTGCCAGCAAAAAGAAAATATACCAGTAACGCAGGAGTAGGGTAAAGATTTTTTTCATAGACCGGATTTGAACTTTACGCACAATAGGATTACAATACTTATCCAGCTATTTGCCGTTGGTGGGGAACGAACAAAAAGTTATGAATAGCGCTCTTAGCAGCTATGGCTGTCGAGGAAGAGATGCTGTGCTTATGTTCTTCCTGTCGGTGAAAATTGGTTCAAACAGGGAAATAAAAATGGCTTATTCCGGATTGAAGCTACAATACAGCTTAATTACCTGCAAGGAATTTATACCTGTATAATACACTGCCCAGTATTTCAACTTTCCACATGGCTATTTCGGTAATTTGTGAAGGATCCGGGCATGAAAAAACCCTCTTCCTTTGGAAGAGGGTCTGCAGTAATTTCTAGTAATAATACCAGCCATCTGTTTTATTACGCTGAACCGTAGGTAAAGCCCGACTGACCGGTATGAAGACGTAAATAATAAATGCCCGGGCGCAGCTTAACTGCCTGGATGAACGTTAGCGTATTGCTACCCGCCATCAACATCCCCTTTGTCCGGAACAACACTTTCCCTTTCGCATCGGTTACAGATACTTCTGCCAAATCCAGCCAGTTTTATGACCGAGCTTTTAATGATAAACGATAATTTTCTCTGTCCTGATTATTTTACCTTTTTCGCTGATAATTTTTAATACATAGATTCCGTTAGGGAGTGCAGAGATTTCTATTCTTGTCGTTACCGAACTTATCGATGCTTTATTAACAATTCTGCCACTCAAGTCGTATAATTCAAGCAGTCTACCCGGCGCATTGTTGTAATTATATACCATGATAAATGTATTTGCCGGATTAGGATACACATCAATAGCCCTGTCATTCAGGTTTTCTGTAATTAGCTTATTGATATTTCTAAATGCAGGTGTTTGCTGATAAGTAAATTCAAGAATACTGCCCGGGTTGGCAGGTGTTGTTGTAACATTGCCGGTAGGGCCTGAAGTGGACCCACTTGAATCACATGCTACATAAATTTTTAACCCATCTGGTGACACCACTACATCCCGGAACCGGCCAAGACCCTGGAAATAATTAATAGTATCTGAAATTATATTCAGTCCATCGTTACTCAATTTGAGTCTCGCAATAGATCCTTTTTTTAATTGTGCAACCAATAATGAATGCTGCCAACCTGGAATGGCGGTGCCGCCGTAGAACTCCGTTCCGGAAGGCGCTGTAGAAGGCCATAACATATTATCACCCCCGGTTGGTGGATTGGTGGTGGGAAACAAAGAACGAAGTGGCTCTTTTGCGTTCAATGTAGTACAATTTGTTTGTTCATTAACTATTGCATAACCACCGGTTGTTCTTCCATTATAATTTCCATCACACCAGCCAATCACATTGGGCCAGCCATAATTACGACCCACTTCAATTTTGTTTACTTCATCATCGCTATAAGGACCATGCTCCGTACTGTATAGAATATCAACTCCATTTACATTGCCCCATACCAGACCTTGTGGATTTCGATGACCAAATGTATATACCGCTGTAGGTTGCCCTGTAATTGTAAAAGGGTTATCAGCAGGTATCCACGAGCCTGCGATGGCCTCAGTATTTAACCGGAGTATCTTTCCTTCATTGATAGCCAGGTTTTGAGCATTATTGGGGCGGCTTAAATTATCATACTGGCCAGCTCCCATATCGCCGACTGTATAATATAACTTCAGGTCAGGTCCTATTGCAATTCTTGCAGAGTTATGATCGTTGCTGCCGGGGATATCCTGCAAAATAGTCACGGGGGACTCTAACAGTTTTGCTGTAGAATTATACGTATACCTTTCAATTCTTGTTTTCCTTACTGTAGTACTGGTTGATTGATAAGTATAAGAAATATAAACATAGGGTTTGCCAAAGTTAAATTCCGGATGTAATGCCAGCCCCATTAAGCCATCTTGTCCGCCGACACGAACCATAGCAGCACCCAGTGTGAGCACGGTTGTTTTAACACCGGTTGCAGGGTGTACAAAACTTACTTTCCCGGCAAATCTTTCGGTATACCAAATATTATTATCAGGGCCATACACCAGGTCATGCGGCATTCGCTGGCTTGCTATAACTGTCCGCATGGTAAATGATTCCGAAGGAGTACCAGGCACCAGTGTACTTACACCTAATGTACTGCTTGCTACACTCTGGTTACCTGCCGCATCTTTTGCCACTACATAAAATGTATAGGCTGTTGCGGAAGTCAACCCGGTTACGTTATAGGAGGTAGTTATAATAGTTGCTGTATTTTTCTTTATCCCGTTCTGGTAAACATCATAGCCCGTAACAACAATATTATCTGTTGAAGCTGTCCATTTTAAAGTAAAAGAAGTTTGTGTGATTATTGAAGAAACAAGATTAGTTGGAGGAGTTGGTGGTGTTGCATCCGGTGCTGTAGTAGTGACATTTAATGTAGCACTTGCTGCACTCTGATTAGCTGCTCCATCTTTAGCTTTTACATAATAGCCATAAGTTGTTTCTGCGGCTAAACCGGTAACATTATAAGTTGTTCCTGTAATATTTGCAACATTAATTTTTACTCCGTTTTGATAAACATCATAACCTGTAACGCCAACATTATCAGAAGAAGCGGTCCATGATAAAATAAAAGAATTTGTTGTGATGGCAGAAGAACCCAGGTTGGTCGGGCTTGAAGGTGGTTGTGTATCGGGTAATTGGGTACGAAGATTAGTACCCGGTACTACTTCACTTGGGGCAGAAGTTGATTGTCCGGGTTTTGCCCAACCAACAGCAAGATTGTCATTGCCTGTTCCTTCTTTCATTAAGGCTTCCACATAATATAACTGTCCTGCTACTAATGAAATAGCTATTGATTTTTGCGTGCTGAATTTAGTCCACTGCCGGGAATTCGTTTTGGCGGTATTATAAGCAATACGGACCTTATTAGCCGTACTACTGGTAGTACTAAGCCATAATTCCGCAGCTTCGTCGCTCGCAATCCAGAAAACATAAGAACCCGTGGATGGGGGACAAATAAACCCATTCATCCTTATACCAAAATTATTGCCTGCATTACCTGGCATTTCAAAAATTGTACTTGTACCAATAGACGAAGGGTTATTGGGATAATTGACGTTGTTGGTGAGATTTGAAACAGCCGTACCGCTTATATTATTCCATTTTTGAAAATTGATAGCAGCGATACCACTACAACTTGATTGAGCAAATGACTTTGCAGAAACCAGAAAAACGAAAATAATGGGGATGGTGGCTTTTTTCATGAAAAATAATTTAAGATGGAGCCAAAATCTATAACTATTTCCTATAATAACAATAAAACTGTGCAATTTTATTTTACCGGTATATGCTCTGTTTATAGCGTCTTAAACTAAAGTAGGGAACGAAGGTATAAATAACTTCGGCCCCACTTACACCACTTGGTTACGGATTACTTTATGACTTAGCTGGCCAATGCCTGCTTGCCATCCCTCAATATATCTTACATCCTGTTTCTGATTGTTATCAGCTCCTATTGCCTTCTTCTTTCTTCAGTCCCGGCTTCAAAGCAGGGCTCATGCTTTAAGCAACAGTTCCCAGTTATGAACGCTTGTTCGGGACTTGCACCCTATTCTAAAAGAGCATACATGGCACATATAAAAAACCCTCTCCTGTGCGGAGAGGGTCAGCAGGATTAAACCTGCAAATAATAACCAGCTTCTTGTTTTATAATTTCTGTAGTTTAACTTTCTGATTCAGGCCCGGGCCTTCGACACTTAAATAATAAGACCCATTTGCCTTTTTACTCATATCAATAGTAAAATTGTTACCAGTTCCTTTTCTAACTAGCAATGAATTGTACATGATTACCCTTCCTGTATTATCTATCAATCTCCATTGTACTTTTCCATCAGCGGGTGCATTAATACTTACTTTTACTTCATTAATAACCGGGTTAGGTGCCAATGTTATTCTGCCTGTGATATCAGCCAGTGAAATCGGTACTATGCTGGAATACTTAAAAGAGCCATCTATATCCATCATTTTTAAACGATAATAAATAACAGGTGATGAAAGATTGGCGATATTATTATCAACAAGCGAATATTGAGTAGTTGTATTGTTGCTTCCCTGTGCCCTTACTTCGCCAATTGCAATAAAGCTATTTCCATCAGCACTTCTTTCTACTTTAAAATGTGACACATTAACTTCATTTTCTGTTTCCCATTTTAATAATGCTGTATTATTTCTTTGCAATGATCCGGTAAACGTAAGCAGATTAAGCGGCAGCGTAATATTATTACTACCAAAGTAAAATGATGAAAAAGATGAAATAGAACCCTTTAATACATAACCACTAGCACCGTGTGTTGCAGTAGTGGTAGGTACTAGGGTGGTTGCTGCTGCTACTGCACTTAGACAGGCGTCACCATTTTTCAAAATTTTAATATCAGCAGATGTAACAATCCCGCTAAGAGCATCTGCATCCAGATCATCATACTCTGCTTTTGTAATATATAATCTTATATCCACATTGCTGCCTGGTTGAACAGTTGGGGTTATAGTAATATTTCTATCCAGGTAACGAGCCCCATTTTTAACCCTAATAGCGCCTGGTGCTTTTTGATAAAATGAAGAAGTGACCACACCGAGGTTATTACCATTGGCTTTTATTTCTGCCATAATATTTCCATCAGAACCAGTGATAGGTACCCATAACTTATTGTTTGTTGCATCAATTGTAACAGTTGTTCCTGTATTACAAGTATTGTTAGTTCCCTTAGTTACATCAATAGACTTTGGAATTGTACTTACTCCTGCCCCTGCACTATCTGCATATCCCAGGAACGAATACTTGATTACACAACCAGGGCAGCCTGGCACAGTTGGGTTACCTACTCCCGGGCCTGAGGTAGCTGAACTATTATCCATTACCAGGAAAATATCTTTCCCATTAGGTGCAAATGCTAAATCTCTGTAGCGGTTAATACTTTGAAAATAGGTTACCGTATCCATATAAGGAGTACCAATAACAACAGGAGGAAGTAATGTTGTTCCGGTAGGATCCAATTTAACTTTTATCATTCGCCCCCATTTTAAACCAGAGGCTACTAATGATTGTTTCCACCCCGGAATAACTTTATTACTATACAAATCCAGTCCAGACCATGCCTCTGATTCCCAATTGGCATTTCCAGTATTTAAACTCCATGAATTTTTTATCGTAGCGTTTGTTGAGGCATAGGCAGAAAAAAGCGGATCTTTATACGAACTTCCAATAGTTGCTGCATTAGTAGCTTCATTACCAATAGGCATACAAGTTGAAATGCCAGTATTATCAGTGTAAGGAGCACCGGCAGTTACGCTTGTATTCAGAGGCTGTGTAGAAGTACCATTATAGTTACCATCCGACGCATAACCAATTACTGATGGATGCCCGTAATTTTTAGAGGCTTGTATTATATTTATTTCATCATCGCTGTAGGGTCCATGAGACGAACCATACAAAATGTTTAATGTCGTATCATATGCTAAACCCTGATTATTCCTTATACCAATGCTGTAAACAGCACTGGTGGCTGAATATGGATTATCGTTGGGTATCCATGCATTTCCTCCTGCATCACCATCTGACACAAGGTTAAACCGCAAAATCTTTCCTTCATAAGAGGCAGGGTTCTGTGCTTTCATAGGACGGTCCCTGTTGCCAAATTGTCCTGCCCCCATATCACCATTTGAATAAAAAAGAAATTTTGGCCCTCCTGGAGTAACAGCCGCAATAATAATTCGTTGTGAATTATGATCGTTACTACCAGGTAGTGTATCGCACAATACAACAGGTGAGCTGAATTTTTGTGTAGTAGTGTTATAAGTAAGTCTTATTAATTTATTTCTGAATACTACACCAGTTCTTGTACCCCCGCCATATAAATACCGGTGTACATACGTTACATAAGCATAATCATTAATTCCGGTTCCATCTAAAAATTTCGGGTGCAATGCCATACCTGCAAAACCACCCTGTGGCCAGTTAGGGTTAGTAGAGGAGCCGGAAGGCCATCCACCATTCCATGAAGATGTATTGATTGCTGCCAGGGAATCTGAACCAGCCGGCGCACCGTTACTTGTTAACCAGGTACTACCACTTGTCAGATCCAGCACTGTTGTTTTTGTGCCAGTAGTTGGATCCATTTTATATACTTTATACCCTCTTGCTTCTGTTATCCATAAATTATTATCAGGGCCATAAATAATTTCCCAGGGGTAGTTAAGTACGTTAGCAGCAGATAATATAGTTTGTTTAAACACTTCACCCATACGGCTTGCCGTACCTTCTTTAAAACATATATTAAAATTCCAATTAGCACTTGGACCTCCGGGGTTACCTGTTGTTCCTTTGGACACTCTTACATAGTAATCTGTACCTGGAGTTAATGCAGTGGTAGGGGCAACATTAACAGGTGTACCTATCACTACACCACTATTAGCACTGCTTCCGCATCCTCTTTCAATTAGAGATGTCAGAACGGTTCCTGCAAGAATTTGTATTTTAATTGGAACTGTTGTAGTCCATGAACTACCTGTAGGAGTTACAGTAATTACCGGGAATTCGGATTGTGTGGTAAACTTATACCAACTATCGACTGTAGTATTTAACGAACTACAATTATTACCAGTAATTGAAAGAGTGATTTCATTCGTAGCACTAAATATAGTATGACCAATAAATTGGTTTGTACCAGTGATACAAGTACTAGAAGTAGGCGTCAGACTGACGCCTGCGAAAGTGTTGCTTTGAGAAAATGAATAAAGAGAAATAAAAAAAGTAAAGCAGGTTAATAGCTTTTTCATGATAGTGGATTTTAAATAACAGTGGTTTTCAGTTTGCAAGATATTTAACAGTGATGGCTTTTTTATAAGTACTTCTGCTTAATTTCTTATCGTAAAACCCCTATTAAAAAATAAGCATAAATGCTATTGCAACACATAGTCGTTTACCCTTATTTTGCAAGTAGTCCATCATCCGTTTAAAACATTATAAGTCCAATCTGATGAAACCACTTTTTCAATATTTGCTGAAAGCAAAAACTATACTTTGTATAATAGTATCTGCAATAATAATTTTATCTTCTTTTGCCCCGCCACCTCCATCTAATGATGAATGTGCCGGAGCCATTACACTTACGTCAGGTCTGTCCTGTAATAATATCCAGTACGATTTAAAAAATACAACAGCCAGTGCAGGTATTCCAGTAGGCTGTGCACCCGTTGGCACTCACTATGATGTTTGGTTTCTGTTTACAGCAGCCTCTACATCACAAACAGTTACTATAAGCAACCTTCAAAATAATTTTACGAATCCTGCCATACAATTATTTAGCGGCGCCTGTGGTACATTAACCTCGGTGGCCTGCGGTACCTCAACAATGACTGCTACAGGCCTGTCAATTGGAAGCACGTATTATATCAGGGTTTCAAATGTCGGTGGATCTACACCAGGTAACCAATTCAAATTTGATATTTGTGTTACGCATCCTCCGGCTACACCTGCTAATGACAATTGCAGCGGGGCAACAACCCTTACCTCTAATGCGACCTGCTCAAACACTACTGGGAATTTATATTATGCAACCAGCCTTGGACCTGCTGGTGCATGCGCAGGTACACTAACCACTACTTATGAAGTATGGTTCAGGTTCCAGGCAGTCAATGCTAACCAAACGGTAACAGTCGGTGGTCTTGGTTCAAGATTAACCACCGCCACTACTTATATGGAGGTATTGAGTGGCACTTGCGGAAGCTTAGTTTCATTGGGATGCCAGACCGTGGCAACAGCCAGTGGCAGAAGAACTATAACAGGGTTAACGGTGGGTACTTTTTATTATGCCAGGGTATTTGTACTCGCAAACCCAATAGGTGGTATAAGCAGCGACTGGAATTTTAATATTTGTATTCAGCATCCCCCAGCTAATGATGAGTGCACAGGGGCCGTAGCCCTTACCCCAGGTGCAGCCTGTGTTAATACAGCTGGTACTTTAGACTTAGCTACCCTAAATGCAGGAACACCTATAGGGTGTTTTGCAGCCGGCAATTATTTTGATGTTTGGTATACGTTTGTGGCAACAGGGGTTTCTCATACAGTAACATTAAGCAGTCTGGGAGCAAATTTTACGGTTCCTAGAATTCAGTTATACCGGGGTACCTGTGCAGGTCTTATTTCAGTGGCTTGTGTTTCAGCTACAACCATTACGCAAGCAGGATTAACTATTGGTTTTACTTATTATATAAGGGTTGCTAATTTTAATGTGAATCCATCCGGTTTAGGCACCGTTGCCAATTTTAATATTTGCGTTACAGCTGCAGCAGCGCCTCCAGCCAACGATTTATGTGCAAATGCATTCATTCTTACAAGTAGTACTTCCTGTAGTAATGTAAGTGGAACACTAATCAATGCTACTGCAACTGCTGGTATACCTGGTCTTTGCGGTAATAACGCATCACCAGAAGTCTGGTATAGTTTTGTGGCCCAATCTACTTACCCTAGCATCACCTTATCAAATATTGGTGCAAACTTATTAACTGCCAGTCCAAGAATACAATTATTCTCAGGCACCTGTGGTGTATTAACCTCACTTGCCTGTATTACAGTTAGTGCAACTCCTACAACTTTAAATACCAGGACTACACCGGGTGGTGCAGGTTTAATAGTTGGAGCTACTTATTATATAAGAATCACTACAAATAATCTTCTTGCTCCAGTCGCCGCTGGATCATATAACTTCTTTATATGTATAACAGATCCTGCAGCAGGTGCTGTTATGGATTATGCAAAAAGCTATGTCAATATTTCTGCCGGCACCGTAGGTGGCACCGTTAACCCGGGGGATGAACTGGAAATAAGGGCAACACTGGTTATTAATAGAAACGCTGGAATCCATCATGGGGTTGATAGTATTGCTTTTTATGATACGCTATCCCCTGGTAATGGGTTTGCCCTTAAGGCAAACAATCTTGCATTGCGCACTAACGAAGGAAAACTATTTTTAAGCTATACTGATTTGTTTGATGCGGCTGATGCAGGTTGGTACAGTACAGCAGGTGCCGGTGCTGATACTACCATTCAAATGAATATGGGCACCGGTGCCACCCGTTTTGCAAGGGGTAAATTGAGAAGTAATTCCACCCCATCCTTTTTTACTAATACCTGTATTGTAATGGCCACATACCGGGTTATTGTAAATGCCGGATATAATACGAAAATTGAATTTGGCGGTGGAAGAATGACATACCGGGACTCTGTTACCGGAATTTCATATAATATAAATTTCCCCAAAGACAGCCTTATGGTTTTTCAAAGCCAGGGTATTTGTCCTAATTCAACTACGCAATCAAATATTCTTGGCGATGAGTTCAACGGAACATTTGGAGTACCAACTGGTGCTCCACCCTATTTGCAAAACCGGGGTAGCTCTTCGAGTACGAACTACGTCTACACCAACTTTGCGGCTGGCGCCCCACAGGATTATCAATATGGTATAGCCAATAATACCAGTGCCGCCGGTACCACTGTACAAACGGTGCCGAAAGGAAATGCAGCAAGGGTGCATACGGTATTTGATATAAGCGGTGATCATACGAATGCAACAAATACTGCAAAAGGCAATAATCCATGTAACTTAAGTTTACCGATCAGCTCCACGAATCCATGTGGATATATGATAGTGGTGAATGCGGCTTACCGAACCGATCTTGCTTTTAGTTTTAATGTATCAGGCGCCTGTCCGAATACTTATTATGAAGTATCGGCATGGTTCAAAAATGTTTGCTACAAATGCGGTTGTGATGTACAGGGACGTGGAACTGGTTCTGCTGGTTATATTCCGACAGCCACCGGAGACTCATCCGGGGTTAGGCCTAATGTAGCTTACCAGATTAATGGAATTGATTATTATACTACCGGAGATATACTTTACCAGGGATTAGGAGGTACCCAAACGGGTTCTGATACATTAAATAACTGGGTGCGGAGGGCTTTTGTTTACAGAACCGGGCCTTCAGAAACCAATTTTA
Source organism: Bacteroidota bacterium (assembly GCA_034408705.1). GTDB lineage: Bacteria > Bacteroidota > Bacteroidia > Chitinophagales > Chitinophagaceae > JJ008. Next base: position 10,761 of record JAWXCO010000134.1, on the reverse strand, counting down.
CACTCACCCTTCGTAACAATGCACCGGGTGGTGGTGGTAATGACTGGGCCCTGGATGATATCAGCCTGCGAACCTGCTTTCCGAATATGAATTATTCACCTTCTGCCAGCCCCACTGTATGTGCAGCTAACATAATTACTATTACCGATACGGTTAGATCGTTTTATAACACGTATGTCGAATACAAATGGCAGACCAGCACTGATGGTGGTGTTACCTGGGTCGATATACCCGGAACTACTGCTACCGCAAGTCCTACCATGGTTAATGGTATGTGGCAGTATGTTACTTCCTACACTATCCCCACCAGTGCTACTACTGCCGGAAATAATGATGACCTGTACCGGGTTGTAGTAGCTACTACCACTTCTAACCTTTCAAGTTCTACCTGTAATTTTTCGGACCCTACATCGATTACATTGACTGTATTAACCGGCTGCGGGCCTGTTCTTTCGACAGATCTGTTAACTGTTTCAGGCAGACTTATATTGGATAAAGCTAAAATATCGTGGGTAACAAGTACAGAAACAGGAATAATAAAATACAGTATTGAAAGAAGTGATGATGGCATCAACTTTACTTCCATAGGTATTTTGAATGGCTATAATAATATCAACTCAGAAAAAAATTATTATAGTTACGATGACCCAAGACCGGTAACAGGTAAAGTCTATTACCGAATTGTAGTTATGTCGGGTCAAACAACAAAGAAGTATTCCAGAACCATACAACTCAGCCTTATTGAAATAAGGGATTGGGAATTAGGAGCAGTTGTTAATCCATTCTATAATGAAATACAATATGAGATATCCTCGCCTGTAGCTGCGATGGCTAAGGTAGAACTGATAGACAACTATGGAAAAGTAATTAAAACCAGCAGGCAGCAAATCAACACGGGTGTTAATGCCCTTATTCTAAACAACACCAGTGGAATACCAACGGGTATCTACCTGCTGAAAGTGAGCATCAATGACCATGTAGCTATCCGAAAGGTGATGAAAGGATTAAGATAAAAATAGTATTAAACTTATGAATGAAAAAAGCCGGAATAACCGGCTTTTTTCATTTGCACCTATAAGGTCAGTAGTGAACACTACTATATTTTTTGCTATTTTTACCTGGAAAATTAAAATTATGACCACCTTGCAAAAACCAGTGATCGGTATTTCCTGCGGCGACCTGAACGGTATCGGCATTGAACTGATTATTAAAACCTTTTCAGACAACCGTATCCTGGAGCATTGCACCCCGATCATTTTTGCCTCTAATAAGGTCATTAATTTCTACCGGAAATCAATGCCGGAAGTCAACTTTACCTACCAAAACATAAAAGACTTCAGCCGGATCAGCCACAAACAGATCAACCTCTACAACTGCTGGGAGGAAGAAGTAGCAGTCAACCCGGGTCAGCTCAGTGATACCGGGGGTAAATATGCTATCCTCTCCCTTCAAACTGCCGTAGCGGCCCTCAAACAAAAACAAATTGACGGGCTGGTAACGGCACCTATTCACAAAAAAAATATCCAATCTCCTGAGTTTAGCTTTACAGGTCATACCCCCTACCTGAAAAGCATGTTTGGCGTGAATGATGTAGTGATGATGCTTTGCGCCGGTAATTTCCGGGTAGCGCTTGTTACCGAACATATACCCGTAGCCGAAATTGCCCGGCATATTACTAAGGAAAAAATTGTTAGCAAGCTGAATATCATTCAGCAAAGCCTGCAAAAGGATTTTGGTATCGACAAACCCCGTATTGCAGTACTCGGGCTGAACCCGCATGCCGGTGATGAAGGCGTGATCGGCAATGAAGAAGAAACGATCATCAAACCCGCTATAAAAGAAGCAAAAAATAATAATATACTGGTCGTAGGGCCCTATAGTCCGGATGCCTTTTTTGCCCGCCGCAGTTTTGAACGGTTTGACGCCGTACTGGCCATGTACCATGACCAGGGGCTGATCCCTTTTAAAACATTAGCCACTGGTGAGGGCGTTAATTATACAGCCGGCCTGCCCATGGTAAGAACCTCCCCCGACCATGGTACCGCCTTTGACATTGCCGGAAAGGACAAGGCAGATACCTCTTCATTTATCACAGCTGTTTTTGAATGTATTAATATCATCAAACATCGGGCTGAGTACGAGGAGAACAGGAAAAACCCTCTGAGAAAAATGACACCTTCCATACTAGCCAATGCAAAAGATGAGATCATCGACGAAGGCTAAGGCAGGTTTTATTTAAAAATGGAATCCGGTACTCCTTTGTTAATGCTGTAATCCGAGTAGGTAATTTCTACTTTCCCCTTTTTGTCTTTCAGTTTGTCCGGGCTTTCCTTTTTTTTGCTGCCATCATCATAATCAAATGTGATGCCTTTTGGTAATTTATAGTCCTTGATATTGAAGCTAAAGATCACTTTATCTGCCAGCCCGTAGTCGGCATACTTTCCATAGGTCATATGGAGTTCATAGGTTCCGTTTTCCTTGGTAGTGGTTGTTGCTTTTTTGATCAGCGATTGGGATTCATCGATATAAAGAGTTGACAGGACTACATCCGAATTTTCGTCCCTGGGCAATAGTTTAATGATACGAAGGTTGGTCTTGGCCTCTATCCCCATATCGATGATATCAAAACCGTTGGTATTTACGAAAATATTTCCCAGGTTAATATTGACCGACCCTTTGGGAATAAAAGAAATGCCACTCTCATTATTGATACGGAGTTTATTCGGCTTTTTATAATAAACTTTTACATTAGCAACAGGTGCCTTTATAAAGATCACATTCGTTTTCATTTTACCCTTGGCCTGGTAGTCGTTCACCTTGTCCAGTTTAGCCTTCACATTCTTAATTACATCATCCGGGGTTTGGGCATTCACCAGCAACACCATACTTAGTAATAAGACCACTAATAAACTCTTTTTCATGTTACTTTTTTTATGTCAAAATATCCTTTCGCCGGAAGATCCAGATAGCAGTTCCTACAAAGCCGACGATATAAATGACCAGAACCCCCATACTTCGTAAAATAGCGGGCAAGTTTTGGATCGTGCCGTCTATTGTTTTATTATCAGAATCGGCCTGGACATAGAAAAAGCCTTTCCAGGCCACCATATGAGTGGTAAAGAGGTAAGGCTTAACTGTTTTATCATAGATAGGGATATTAAACTCTGATAAGATGGTCAGTACGATCACAATACTCATCGTAGCAATGATGGGGCCAATAGCGTTTTCTGCAAATACACTTAACAGAAATGCAAGCGCCGATACGGTCGTTAATGCCACAGCAGCATATCCAAATGCCGCAAAATATCTCCACATTACGTCATAGCTGTTCATCTGTTCAATAACCTCGGAACGGAAAATCACCAGGGAATTAGTACCAAATACCAGCATACTTCCAAAAAGTGCCAGTACCGCCAGCCAGATCAATAAAAGAAGCGTATAGATAATGGAAGCCATGAATTTTACCAGCATGTATTGTGTCCTGCTAACAGGCTTTGTCAGCGATAAACGCAATGTTCCCATATTGGCCTCGCCGGCAATAGCATCTCCTGCTACTAATGCCACCAGCAGGGGCATTTGTATTAATAATATGTTCAGAATGGCAAAACAAATAAAATAACCATTCAGTAATTTGGATTTAAACTCATCTGACACCTCGAATGAATCACTGACATTGTTTAGTACCAGGTCAAGGTAGGTTTTACCATCAAACTTCATTCCTACCTGAAACAATATGACCACAGCAGCAATAGCCCCAAAAGCAATATAGGTTCGTGGGCGTTTAAATATTTTGAATAACTCAATTCGTAATAGCTTCAGCATTAGGATGGCCTGTTAATGATAAAAAATAATCTTCCAGTGAATGACGGGAGTGAAAAGAAATCACATTGATATTCATCTGCACCAGTTCCTTCAGTACAGCAGGGGTATCGTTGCGGTGCAGCTTTAATAAAATACAGTCATTTCTTTTACCGCTTACAAATTGTTGTAACCCCGATTGTTGTAATCGTTCATAGGCCACGGCATCATCCGTCGTTTTGAGTTCCACCACTGTTTCAGCCGGGTCAAAAAGTTCATTCACTTTTCCTTCCACCACTTTTATACCTTTATCAATGATTATCATTGAATCAGCGATCAGCTCCATTTCACTTAACAAGTGGGAGGAAATCAGCAATGTTTTATTCATCTCCCTGCTCAGTTGAAGGATCAGGTTCCTTATATCCGCAATGCCCTGCGGGTCTAACCCGTTAGTGGGTTCATCTAAAATAATAAGTTTCGGATCATGCACCAGGGCCGTGGCAATACCGAGCCGTTGCTTCATCCCCTGTGAATAAGTTTTCACTTTACTATGTGCTCTTGCTGCCAGTCCTACCATTTCCAGCTGTTCCATTAATTTTTTTTCAGAAACCTTAACCCCACTCATCGCAGCAAAGATCCGGAGGTTTTCCAGGGCTGTCAGGTATTTATAGAGATCCGGACGCTCAATAATGGCTCCCACCTGGCGAAGAATTTCATTCCGGTGCTTGTGCAGGTTCAATCCAAATATTTCTATTTCCCCTGAAGTCGGTTTGATCAATGTGAGCAGCATCCTTATGGTCGTAGATTTACCTGCCCCGTTTTGACCCAGAAAGCCATAAACCTGCCCTGCATCTACTGTAAAGGAAAGGTCACTAACTGCTTTTAGTTCTTTAAAATCTTTAGTCAGGTGTTTTACCTGTATTACTGCACTCATCATTAATTATTAAGGCAAATGTATTACAAGGTTGACCTTGGCCGGGAAGTATTTTCATCTTTGAAAAAATATTTTCGGTCAAACTCTTGCATATATAAGAGGCAAATGGTAGGTTTGTTTACGATTCGGAAAACCACATATACCCAAGTAAAACTACGATAAACACCCGTACCTCACACAGCAGTATTTTCCACAGTGATGTACAGATCCAACTTAATTAACAGTTTTCATCCGGTATAGTTCACACCCGATACGAACATCCAATATTTCTGTGGGCGACTTGAAAATTTTAATTCAAACCCCTAAGAAATGATAAAATTAACTGCCTTTGTAGCAATTATAGCATTGCGGATCATGTACCAGCCTTCCAATGCACAAGCTGCTTTGGCCCCTTTTACCAGCCCTTCGCCCCTTTCAGCCACCAGAATTTCTATTACGCCTGCCAAATTGATCAGTGTTACCGGTAGCATCAGCAGTCAAAAAGTTGTCCTGAACTGGGAAGTAAATGAAAACGAATCAGCTGACCAGTTTGAAATAGAAAAGAGTACAGATGGCAAAAACTTTTCTATTGCCGCCCTGGTTTTTGGAACAGATAAGCCCGACACCGGTAAGTACCAGTTTTATGAAAAAGCAGGCAACCAAAAAGTTTTATACCGAATCAAGCTGATTAATAAAAACCGGCAAACTGAATATTCTGCCGTAGTTGAAATTAATCCAAACGTTTAAAAACAAAGAGTATGGCCAAGTCTGTAAAAAAAGAGTTGCAATCAGCCTTCAACCGCCTGAAAAGAGTAATGGAAAAAATACTTACACCAAAGAGAGAAGGAGCTGTCTCACAATTGATCCTGCAACCGGTTCGCAATACACCAACCACTGACCAGAAAAAATATTTGAGGGGGTAATCTTCGTTAATTTTTTATACACTTAGAGTACCAATTGAGAAAGAAGCCCCTTGTCTAAGGGGCTTTCTCGCTTTTAGCCCTTACCGATATACGATTGCAGGTTGCTAACGTATTCTTCGAAAGCCTTAATACCTTGTTTTGTAATTTTACAAATTGTTAGCGGGTAATTATCCTTGAACTGTTTGGTCACATCAATATAACCTGCATCTTTCAGTTTTTGAATCTGCACACTCAGGTTACCGGCAGTAGAATTTGTTTTTTCCCGTATAAATGTAAACTCAGCTTCCTTTACACTAATGAGAAGTGACATAACGGACAGCCGGAGCTGCGAATGTAATATGGGGTCAAGTTCTTTAAACATTAGCTGCAGCTAGCCCCATTTTTGCCTTTCTATAATCTTTCTCCATGATAAGGCCTGGAATAAACCAGGCAAAAATGGAAGACACTGCAGTTAATATCAAATCAATTTTTACCGTAGTATAAAGAGTAATGATACAACATACCCAGCAAAGTAAACCACCCCATAACATGGGTTTGAATTTCATACTAACCCCTGTTACAAAAGTTGGCAGGCCGTACAATAAAAGAAAAAAGGAAGAGTTATACTCGTAAAAGTTAAAAGGTGCTGCATGTCCGGTTAATTGCTGATACTCATCCATCACCGGCTTTAACCCGCTGTACATTGAACCAGTAATAAAAATCATCAGAAAAATACAAATGCCGAATGCCATCCACATATTATCAAAAAAAACGTCGCCATAAGCTTTTGCCTTTCTTTTCTTTTTCTCTTTAACGGAAAAATAAATTTGTGGAATGACAGCTGCAAAGGTGAGTAAATAGATATCAAAAGGCAATTTATAGCCAAAGTGAATTTCTGATAGACGCACCAACGAACAAATGGCTATCACAGCCCCCCACATAATAGCCGCAATACCGGTATCACGACGGGTGTCTTTTGCTTTATTGATCATCAATGCAATAAGGTCAAGACTTTCCTTTTCGCTTAATTGCTTTTCTGGCTGTGTCATAATAAAAGAATTAGTTATTTGCAGTTTTGTTTCTGGAACGAAGCAAGTAGGCTGGTATTATATAGCTAACCAGGATAGCTGCAGCACCAAATAACATCTGGTAATCATAACTTACAAAGGTACTGCCAATAGCCAATACCCAGGCTACAATACCTCCAATTACTAATGGCCTGAACCGTATAATGCTGCCAGACACAAATGTGCCGAGGCCATAGAGCATAATAAAAAAAGGAAATACGACTGTTCCCCATCCTAACCTGGTAAGTATCATCCCTAATACAAAAAAACTGGCAGCCATACCGGACCACAGATATTTTATACTATCATCAATATATGTAGTAGCCCTTTTTATTCTTTCTTCTTTTCTTCCCTGGTAAATAGAGAAAATGATACCGACAATAACCACCAGCCATACCAGGTAATGCTTCTCATAGTTGTAAATATGCTTCAGCACAAACTGCCCGGTACAGGCAAAAAAAGTAAGCCACCCCCAAACAAGGAAATAGATACTGTTATCAGACATGTCCTGCTTTGTTTTGCTTATCATGGTTTGAATAAGCTGCAGATTTTGCTCGGGTGAAAAATTTTCTTCTTTCATATAATAGAATTAAAGTAAAAATCCTGGCCCAAAGCAAGTAAGGGCCAGGGGTTTCATTTATTTAAACTGAGAAAGAAAATATCCGACTTGCCCTCTTCCCCATTGCGGCTCTATACTACTACCGGGTTTTGAAACCATAAAAATTCCATTTGCCTTTTCGAAAAGCTTTTTTGCTTCATCCTTACTACCACCAAACTGCTCTGGTGTATAAAATTTATCCTGCCCTTCTAAAATATAGATGCGGGGATTGTTGGCATTTAATGTCTTCGCTTTTTCTAATGCCTCTGTTGCCTTGGCACCCTCTGTCATGAATCTTGCCATAGCATTACCCATCATTCTCAGGCTATGTATCATTTTTCTTACACAGTAAATCTCAGAATTATCTTTACTCAGTGCTTCAGCTTTATTAAGAAGCCCTTCAGCTTTATCTGCATAAGGATCAGAGATAGCACTATTATCACCAAAACTGCCATCCTGCGGCATAAACATAGTGCCAGCCATCACATTACAAAAAGCAGCGTAATAGAAAGGTGCCCATTGTGTTTTTTCTGCCTCCGCTATTCTTTCAAATGTATTGCCTAAATCTTTCCAGGCGTCGGCTGAATTGCTGGTGTCTAGCATAGCCACTTTTGGCTCCATGGCTTTTACATATTTTTCGCTTTGTGCAAATGTTGCGGAAACCATTACTGTTGTAAAAAGAAATAAAAAAACCTTTTTCATTGTTGTTGTTTTAAAGATTGATAAATATATTTTATTGCTGTTGTTTCAATTTTTCATACTCTTTCTCCACTGCGATTTCTTTTGAAAATCTGTATGCTTCAAAGTACTGGATAATAATGGCGATTCCCCAACCGGCTGTCGGCCAAACGGGCCAGGGGATTCCGCTATAGTTCTGGTTTTTACTTCCTAATAACCATATAAGCCATAGAAAAGCATTAATTACAATATAAGTAACCAAATCTCTTTTAAATCCAGCTCTTTTTTTTGCAATAGCCCAGAGTTTGGCATCTTTTTGTTCTGAACCTGCTTGTCCGGCAGGCAGGTTTTGTGAATATTGTTCCATACAATTTTTATTTATGTAGTTTATAATGCACTATTAATTACTTCGTCGCTTCTGTCAACACCAAAACTGATAAAGGCACCAATAAAGACAAAGACTCTTGATGTGGGTGTTATCGCTTCTTTCCGGTAACCATTGTAGGAATAGTTATAGCCATACGTTTGTTTGATATTGAAAACATTACTTACCTGGAAAACATAAACCGGAAATGATTTGGCATTCTTCTTACCGATTGCCGGCAGATAGTTTAATGCAAAGCTTACATTGTGAAAATCAGGTATAGTTCCCTGGTCAGTAAATTTATTGTTGCTTCCATCAAACCCGATATTGTAATAAGGTCGGCCACTGGCATAGTTATACGCAAAGTTTACATTGGTCTTTATTTTCTGTACAAATTTTTTCACCACTACCGAGCTGGTATGTTTTGCTGCAAAATTTGGTCTGATGGCAAAAGGGAAGTTCAAAAAATCTCTTTTAGTATCCAGGTAGGAATATGAAATCCAGTAATCGAGATCTTTGATTGTCTTTTTATCTCTCCAGAAAAATTCAATCCCTTTGGCATCCCCAAAACCGTTGTTGTTGATGGCTCCATTCCTGAAGTTGACGATTCCTGTCTTCACTAAGTTGTCATATTTTTTATAAAATATTTCTGTCCGGAAAGATTGACCGTTTGCCACTTTCTGATACTGGACTATATAATGAGTAGCTTTCATAAAGTTTAGGGCAACAGATGTGGGCAGGTATCGCCTTTCAGGATCCTGATAAAAGATACCATAGGCAACAGAAGCCTGGCTTCCTTTTCCTAATTTGTACGCCACTGAAAAACGTGGAGCGATATTTATCTTATTCAGTAAGGAAGAATACTCTAGCCTGAAACCGCCTTTTACTGCCAGCGCATTGGTAGCATACACATCCGCTTCTGCGAATACTGCATTGATATGCCCTTTTATTGTATCAGGGAAACGCTGACCGTTATAAGCTTCATAAACAGATTTATCGTTCCCATAATTATACTCTGTTCCGAAACGGATAGCACTTAATCCTTTTAGTCTTTTCTCGAGTACCGCTTTAGCATTGAAATATCCACCTTTTGTATCCACCCCAAATTTTTTAAACTCCAGGTTTCCAAGTACCACATCCTGTTTACCTTGATTTTGCATGTTACTGTTTACATCATCTTTGTTGCTGGAATAGGAAATTCCTGAGTTAATCTTCCATCCCTTTCCAAGATTTTCCTTCCAGGAGAGGTTATGATAAGAATTTTTATTGCCGATAGCAAACTTGTCTAAGTAACCTAACGAGTCAATACTGTTTGTAGTAAAAGCCAGTTTATTACTGCTGAAGTATCCGTAATATTTTAGTATCCCCGTCTTCGATGTCTTGATACGAAAGTTGGCATCCAGGTTATGGGTGGTTGGCACTTTTGAAAAATCCTGTCTTTGTTTGATGATTGCAAATGCCAGGCTCAGGTCGGTGTAACTATAGCTAAACCCCCATGATGATTTTTTATCTTTTGCAAGGTTTTGATAGCCTGCACTGCCACTCAAAACAGAGATGCCCAAATTGGCAGAAGACTGTTCCGGCAAATCAATAGATTCGAGAATTAATGCAGAAGAAAGTGCCTGGCCGTATAAGGCTGAATAGCCACCGGTACTAAAGACTGTTCCTTTAAAAAGAAATGGAGAGAAGCGGCCAAATTGCGCAATATTCGGTACACTGCTAAAGAAGAAATTATTTACCAACGTACCATCAATAAATGTTTTTGTTTCTGCGGCGGTACCACCCCGAACAAAAAGCCCTTCACTCTCCCCCACTTGTTGTGCGCCGGGCAATGTTTTTAAAGCACCTGTTATATCGCCATTGGCACTGGCGGTTGTTACAATATCAATTGGATCTAAAACGGCGGCAGCTTTTTTTCTGTCACTGGCTTCAAAAGTTCCGGCAGAAAGAATAACGGCTGTTAATTCACTGATTTCTTCTTTGATGGTAACATCAATAGTTAATACGCCAGACGTAAGGTTTATTTTTTGCTCAATCGTCTTGTAACCAATAGAGCTTACTATAAGCAACTGCTCCCCTTTCTCAGAGGTTTTGAAAGAATATTTTCCGGTTGAGTCAGAAGTGCCACCATCATAACTATCTTTTATTGAAATACTAACGCCGCTAACAGGTTTTGCCTTATTATCTTTTATCACTCCTTTTATGGTAACCTGTGCAGTTACAGCCTGAAATAGACCAATAGCGAGTAAAAAAAATAATCCAATTTTCAAATGTCGCATAAAGAAAAATCATATTTGGAACACAAACATAAAGTAGTTTATATTATAAACCAAATTATTTATAAATTAAAGTAGGGGGCAAAGCTATTTAACTTTGCCGCCCTCTCACACCACCGTATATACTTACGTGTACGGCGGTTTCTTTAAAGTGATTTACGATGT
>JAWXCO010000133.1:0-13588 GCA_034408705.1 Bacteroidota bacterium | reverse complement strand
GATGAAACTCTTCTAACAAACCGCCGTGTACCGAACGGTACGCACGGTGGTGTGAGGGGACAGGTAGCCAATTAATGGCTACCTTCCTACTCGATTAATTTAATAAGTGTTACCGGTACAAACTAGTGTGTGTCTTGCCGGGCATGACCCGGCATCTTTCCCTGATAGAAAAAAAAGTTGAAAATGATACCGGGTCAAGCCCGGTATGACGTTGAATAAAGCCGCCTCAATCCTTTGATAAACGCAGGAAGAGACGGCTTTTTTTGTGTTAGCCCCGACGTAAGAAAAACTTGATTACTGTTTTATAAAAATTGCACTGGCCAGTTGATTGGGTGATTGCACAACAAAAGAATAAACACCCGGCAGTAAATTTGCCAATTCAACAGTCCAGCTATTAGGTCCGGCGTTCACATTTCGGATATATGTCCGAACCGGTACCCCAAATCCATTCAGTATTTTAATCGTCACCTGTTCTGTATGTGTAGATAGAAACTGTACATTCAGCACATTCACCACCGGGTTGGGTGTAAGGTGCAGGGTCGGTTGATTATTACCAGGTATCCTTACCCTTTTACAGATCCTTGTTTCGCATCCTAACCTTGTTTTAATATAAAGGCATACTTCGTAATCGCCACCCTGATTGTAAGTATGAGTAACTTCACGACCAAGTGCCGTACTGCCATCACCAAAAGTCCAACGGTAGTGGATCACTTCATCACCCGGGTTATGAATACTAAAACCTTTGAATTTAATTGTTCTTGGGGCGGTAAGGGAGTCAGTCATATATCCTCCGCAGATAGAGGTGGAAGGACGGATCACCACTTCCCGGCAATCTTCCGCCCGGCAGCCGCCCTGGAATAATATTCTTACACAGGCCCGGTATACACCCGGAGCCGGGTAAGTATGGCGGATTAACAAGTCTGGTAGTGGATGATCCGGATTGATCATGATGCAGGTGTCTTCTCCATCTCCAAAATACCAACAGACACGTTCAGGCCTTCTGACAGGTTGGCTATACGGAACCGCCCAGAAACCACGAACCAAACTTGTAATAGAAGGTGTGATCTCAAATAGTTGTACCCTGCAATTGACCGGCGGCGGTGGTATCGTTATTGCTTTACATTTTCTTGCTTCACATCCGCCATAATAAAGGATCTTGACACATACTTCATATTGGCCCGCATGTTCATAACGATGCCCTACCGTATATAATCCGATATAATTTTCAGGATAAGTAATACAGGTATCATTTCCATCTCCAAAGTTCCAGCAGATCCTGGCGGGTTTCCTGTTATTATTATGTTCCGGTAAGGCTTTAAAGACCACCTGTAACGGGTTATTGATTGTGATAAGCGGGAGGCGTTCAAAATCTGCCCGGCAGGTATCAGGTCTTTCTATTTGTACTGGCTTACATTTTCGGGCATCACATCCTTCCTGGTATAAGATCTTTACACATACTTCATATAAGCCGGGATTGCTGTACCGGTAATTAACTACATAAGGACCGGCGAAGCTGTTGGAATACTGGATACAGGTATCTTTTCCGTCGCCAAATGTCCAGCATATTCTTACCGGCTTTCTACCAGCATTATGCCAGGGCAGTGCTTTAAACGTTGCCTGTAAAGGGTTATTAATAGCGGTAAGCGGTAATCGTTCAAAATCGGCCCGGCAAATAGTTTCAATAAAAATTGTTTTACAAACATGGGCTGATAATACCGAATCATTTAAGTTGGACCGATACCGGTAAATTTTAAGGCAAACAGTATAAGTGCCGGGAGCCTGGTACTGGTGTTGTGTGCCCTGGAGTGGTGGAGTCATGGTACTGCTTCCATCACCAAAACTCCAAAAGGCCCTGCGTACGCCCGGCTCATTTCCCAGGACAGAGCTGTTGACAAAAACAACATGCCTGTTGGGGGCATCGATAGTAAAAGTAAAATTGGCTACGTCTGGTGTAGCGCTGGCTTGGGTAGCTAACAAGGTTAATACAAACCCTGTGAGCAAAGCGTAAAGCTTTCTCATAAATTATTTTTTGGATGACTAAATGTTCTTTACGCGGGAGGCCAACACAGGCCGGGGAGATTCTGACCGGTTTTGATTCAGCAGGTTTAACGAGATATTAAAAATATTTTTACTGCGGAGGTTTACGAAACAGCCCGCTGATGATCAATGATAAACCGGATCAGCTCTTCCAATGAGACATCAATTCCTGTCAGGGCATCGGTGATATCTTCCCGGCTGACCTGCGCAGCAAAGGAAGGCGTCTTCAATCGTTTTATAACACTTTTTACTTCCAGTCCTTCGTAGAGAGAAGGCCGAATCAGCGCAGCGGCATGAATAAAACCAGAGAGCTCATCCAGGGCATAGATCATTTGATCCATCTTGCTGACAGGCTCCACACCAAAGACCTTTGGACCATGTGAAGCAATACAATGAATAACAGCGGGATCAATATTTCTTTTTTCCAATTCTTCAACGATAATACGGCAGTGATCATCGGGGTATTTTTCCCAATCTGCATCATGTAAAAGACCCGCCAGCTCCCATTTCAGGGCTGTTTGTTCATCGGCTCCTTCTTTTTCAATGGCCCATGCTTTCATATTGGCAGCTACCTGTTTCATATGAAGGCGCAATTTTTCATTTGGCACCCATTCATTCAGTAACGTGTGGGCTTCTTCTATGGGCATCAAATTGCCGGTATTAACAGGAGAACCAAAAACGGAGCGGCCAAGATGACGGGTTGACATGCGGGTAAATTATAGAATAAATATAGGGTGAATGTTGAAACAAACCAGCCCGTTATTTTATGCCCGGTTATTCTGCTTCGGCCTACATTTGCAGCATCAAATGGACACACAACAGGAAATATATAAAGGTAAAATCTCGTTTGTCAACTATGACAAACAGTTTGCAACGATCGAGTACCTGCACAACAATAAGCTCAAATCAGTCAATTGTAAGACCAATGCTGCGGACAGTGGAAAGAAACCACATCAATACCGCCTGGGTGATGGGGTAAGTTTCCAGCTTAAACTATCTGACCGGGGAGATAAGATGACGGCTTACAATGTAAAATTCACCCATAATGAAGGGGTTAACCTGCTGATACAAAAAGCAGCGATTGAAAACAGGTTTGCCGGTTATTTGAAAATAGTAGAAGGAAAGTTTTTTGTAAAAGAATGCGACAGCTACATATTGTTCCCGATCCAGTTATCCAAATGGGAAAAGGAGCCGGTTGAAACGGCGGCCAATGAAGCTATCAGCTTTAAACTGATCAACCTGGAAAAGCCAGCTAGTATTGTAGCGGAATTATTCTCACATAATTATATCCCGGAATACAAAAAAGCCCTGCAGCATTTCAATAACAAAATTGAGATAGTTGCTATGGTGTATAAGATATCCCCGCATGCTGTTTATTTAAACCTGTTCGGAGACAAAATGCAGGCTAAGCTTTCTCTGGAAGCGAGTGAAGCAGATCGTGTAAAGGAAGGAGATATCATACCGGTACTCATCAGTCACCTGACCAGTAACCGTATCGTAGTAAAAAGAGTTACCGGGACCTTACCCGCTTAGCTGACTGAATTTCGCCACTTCTAATTGGCGGTTCGCCGAAAATAACCAGGGCAGGGGGAGGTGGTTAGGTAGTTTGCAGGCTGACATAAATTATCATGTAATTAAAGATTACAGGGAAGCTTCCTTCGGGAAAACACCTGCAAACAGGGTATTATTTTGTGATCTTCTCAATTGCTTCCGCCACTGCTCTTAATAGATATGAACTTATTTTCTTATTGGCCAAGGCATCATCATACGAAATCAATGCCCGCCAGTTCCGTTCGTCATCCAGCTCAAAAAACACTTTTGTCCCATCTATCTCTACTTGCATTTTACTGGTGAATCCATAGATGAGCAACTTTGCCGGGAATTCTGATTCTTTCCCGTTAAAAATAACAGGCAACATATATTCATTTTCCATCTTTCGTAAAGGTCGTTATAATACTTCGATCCTGGTATTTGATGCATACAGAGCGGGAGCTAGGAAAAAGCAGAACACGTGTAAGGTCAATTCAGGGCAACATCCAAACTATACCCCGAAAGGGTTATTGCCTGGAATAAATTATTTGATTTACTTGCGATAATTCGTTTTGCACACGATAGCGAGATGTTACTTAGAGTTTTTGAATTGCTAAAAACGAAAGATTAAGTCGAATACCCCGGCTTTCAGGAATTTTTTTTAAATCCGTTTTTTCCAGATTGAATACAATAATTAGGGTTTGATATTGACCAAAGAAGACGACCATTTTTGATTAACAGAAAGTTCATTTTGCAGGAATACCGTAATAAAAGGGATTTTTTGACCGTATAAATAATGGTTTCTGATATTATTTATACGGTATTTAAAGAATTACCAG
Source organism: Bacteroidota bacterium (assembly GCA_034408705.1). Lineage (GTDB taxonomy): Bacteria > Bacteroidota > Bacteroidia > Chitinophagales > Chitinophagaceae > JJ008. Next base: position 9,182 of record JAWXCO010000133.1, on the reverse strand, counting down.
TTTGTGGTATTGGTTGGTATTTAAATTTTACACAATTTCGATAAGTAGAATAAAAACTGATAAAAGCTTATGCTGAGGTACCTCGTTATCTTAATTATAGCATTCGGATCATATTTACCAATATATGGTCAGGATAGTACGTCTGCTATTCTTCCGAAAATTCCCGCAAAATACGCCGACAAGGTTTCTGCCAGGGTCCAGGACCTGGGGCAAAAGCTGGATGGCAAATCAACGAAGGCCCTCCGGCAATTACAGCAACAGGAGAAAAAGATTCAACAAAAACTTTCCAAAATCGACTCACTGGCGACAGCGAATATTTTCACTGGGGCAAACGAAAAATACCAGCAACTCACCGAAAAGCTAAAGTCTCCGGGAAAACTCACTAAATATACTCCTCGATTGGATTCAATGGTGAGCTTGCTAAATTTACTGCAGCAACATCCACAACTGATCTCACAGGCGGCTGATGTAAAAGAGAAGGTAAAGGCAGCTATAAGTAAAGTAGATGTATTTAAAAGTCAGTTGCAGAAAGCAGAAGACATAAAAAAGTTCCTGAAGGAGCGAAAGCAGTTTTTGAAAGAGCAGTTATCAAAATTCGGGTTTGCCAAAGAACTAAAAAAACTCAACAAACAGGTCTATTATTATTCCCAACAGGTCAATGAGTATAAGGAAATTTTAAAAGACCCAAAAAAGATTGAAAAAAAAGCGCTTGAACTATTGAGTAAGACGAAGTTGTTCAGGGACTTTATGAAGCAGAACAGTATGCTGGCAGGTTTGTTCAGGATGCCGGGCAATGAGCCAGGATCGGTTGCCAGTTTGGCCGGCTTGCAGACCCGGGTGCAGGTGAATAATTTGATCCAAACACAAATATCAGCTGGCGGCCCCAATGCGCAGCAACAATTTCAGCAAAACCTGCAAGCGGCCCAAAGTCAACTAAGCCAGTTAAAAGATAAAGTAATGCAGTTTGGAGGTAGCAGTAGCGAAGATATTATGCCGGAAGGATTCAAGCCAAACAATCAAAAAACAAAAAGCTTCTGGAAAAGATTGGAACTGGGAACCAATCTTCAAAGCCAAAAGAGCAATGGCGTACTACCTACAACTTCTGATATTGGCCTCTCTGTTGGCTTCAAGCCCAACGATAAATCTTTAATAGGAATAGGCAGTTCTTTTAAAGTAGGGTGGGGCAAAGATATACAGCACTTGAAACTGAGCGGACAGGGAGTTTCACTAAGAAGTTTTATTGACTATAAGCTGAAAGGCAGTTTTTGGATTAGTGGCGGCTATGAAATGAACTACCGGAGTGAATTCAAAAATATTGAAGCGCTAAATAATTATGCTGCCTGGCAGCAAAGCGGCCTGATAGGGGTGAGCAAAGTTGTTTCAATAAAATCAAAACTCTTTAAAAAAACAAAACTGATGTTGCTTTGGGATATGCTTAGTTATGAACAGGTGCCGAGAACACAACCGGTAGTTTTCAGGATTGGATATAATTTTTAAAAGAATATCTAAATAATAGGAAAAAATATGAAAAAAGCAATACTGCTAAGCGTACTAATTGCCATATCTGCAACAGCATTGCCACAGGCGCAAAATGAAATTATTCAAAAAGTAAACATTTTATCACCCAACTCAGCAAGCCTTGGAAAGTTTATAGATGTTCCCGTAAGTTATCATACCGGCTTGCCTAATATCAGCATTCCTATTTACACGGTTAAAGAGGGACAGATAGAACTCCCCATTAGTATCAGCTATCATGCAGGCGGTATAAAAACTGCTGAGGCAGCAAGTTGGGTGGGTATTGGCTGGGCATTGAATGCAGGCGGATTGGTAAGCCGCTCAGTTAATGGATTGCCCGATGACAGGGGTAGTTTGAGTAATCAGGAAAAAGGACATTTTTCGGAACAAGGTTTTAATAACTATAATTTTAACGGTACTCCGGGAGTTACCACAATTGATGCACAGGGTTTTGCAAATGGTTATAAAGATGGCGAGCCTGATTTATTTACATTCAACACAGGAGGATATTCAGGTAAATTTTATTTCCGTGATGACCGTACTCCAATGCTGGTGCCACAACAGGATATAATTATCACACCGATTCTTACAAACAATATTCATATTACCGGCTTTACTATTGTTACACCTGATGGTATGAAGTACGAGTTTGGAAAAACACCTGCCACTAATGATATTGACCCTATAGAGTATTCCAACGTACTAACGCCGGGAAATACCATAATCAACCAAAGCACTATATCAAGCTGGTATTTATATAAGGTAACCAATCCCAGTAGCACCAAATTAGTAACATTGGAATATGAGGAAGAAAAATATACCTATTACAATGTTTCGATGCCGCAATTACTTGGTACAGATGAAACAAACCCTGACCATAAATTAATAAAACTGGGCTTAAAAGGAGTGAGGCTTAAATCAATCACATTTACAAACGGGCAGGTTTTATTTAATGCAGGCTCAATCCGCTCTGATGTATCCGCCTATGTTTCGTATGAAGATTTTTATACAGAAACTGCCAATACAGAATCAAAGACACTGGGTAATATACAAATAACCGATGGTAGCTTTTGTAGAAAATTTGAATTTACCCAAAGCTATTTAGAGGACCTTGCAAACGGGCTACCCGCCACATTAACCACAGCTAATATTAATGCAGACAGAAAACGGCTGAAATTAGAAACTGTAACAGAAAAAACTTGCGACAATACCCAAACATCCAGCGTAACAACTTTCAATTATTTTACAGAGAGCCTGCCGCGCAGGTTAAGTTTTGCCACCGACCACTGGGGTTTTAATAATGGTATTACTTCAAATACCAAAGTAACATCAGCCTATACAGTTGATACATTTAATGTAATACCCGGAGCCAACCGTGAACCTGCATGGCCAGCCATGAGGGCAGGCACAATAAAAGAAATTATTTACCCCACAGGGGGAAAAACAACCTTTGAATTTGAGCCGCATACCACCTGGGTAAGCAGTACAAGATTTAATGAAAATTTTTTATTCAGTAATACTATGGGCTTTGACGGAGGCAGTACCCCTGTAGAGCAATATCATACATTAGCAGCTAATTACCACAAATTTACACTACAAAACACACCGTGTCCAACGGGTTATGAAAACTATGTAAGCTGTACTGCCGATTTAAAAATATACAACAGCACTAATCAGGTAGTATTTTCTGTAATAGCACCGGTAAACAGTACAGTAAGTAAAACAGGCTATTTGCCCGCCGGTACATATAAATTTGTTTTGTTTAAAGATAAGGGTACATATACAGGAATCGGAGTAATTGCTTCAACATATGAAATGCCGATGTATACTGATAACCGCAATGAAATGGTAGGCGGGCTTCGAATCAAAACAATTAATCAATACGATAATATAAATACTGCACCAATAGTAACAAACCACAGTTATAATTATTCCAATAATCAATCTGCTGGTGTGTTATACAGTCGCCCTTCCTGTGTTCAGGTAATGAGAAATGAATTAGTAAGGCAAATTGGTGAATGTGGCGGTTCCAATAACAGCGGCACATGTTCTAGCCCCGCACCCCCATGCAGCACAAATGGTTGTTTTGGTTGCGACATAAGTAGTCAGCAAATCTATATAAAATCAGGTACCCCCCTGATACCCATGCAGAATTCGCAGGGTAATCATATAGGTTACAGCCAGGTAAAAGTAAGCACACCCTTAAATGGGTTCAGCATTTATAAATTTTTTGGCTCAGAACTTTGGGAGAACCTTCATTCTGATATAGCCTATAAAAATGTAAACATTCATTCTCTATGTTCTGTTACTACGCCCAACTGGCCGGCTGCACCGGTTCCATTTGAGTATAAAAGAGGGGAATTGAAAGAGGAGCAACATTTTAATAATGCCGGAAATATCCTAAATGAAAAATGGTATGCATATAATTATGATGCTGTTCCTGAATCTTTTACCCCTGCCAAAATTGCTAACTGGTTTTCATTTACAACCAGTAGCTTCAATGTTGGAGGCCCATACATGGGTGGGTCAAATCTTCCTGGTCCAGGAATCAAACTGACCGAGTATGCACTTACCACAAAGAAAAAAACAAGCACCGAAATAACCGACAGGATGTATGATGTTACCACTGGCAATATTCTGTCCAATATTTCCACATCGTATTTTGAAAGCCCATACCACAATAATCTTACAAGGCAGGTAACTACTACCTCAAAAGGAGAAACACTGGAATCGAAAAATAAATATGCTTACGATTATTTTAATACCGCCAGTAATTGTTCTGTAATTGAAAATTGTTTCACAGGTTATAACAACGACTTGAACGGATTAACAGCCAATTATCAAATTGCCCTTAACTCTACCTGCGGCAACGACTTTGGCTGTAAATGGAATGCCTATCAAAACTATACATACAACCGCTCTATGATAAGGCAACAGTATATAAGCTGCCGTAATACAAATTTTAACAATCCAGGAAGCTTGTTTGAAAATTGTGTAAATAATGCCATCGCTAATGCAGATGTCAACCTGAAACCAATATTAATGTTAAAGAAAGCTGGCAGAAACCCAATTATAGAAGGCACTACCTGGAAAAACGGAAAACTAATGGGTGCTGGCTTTAATAAGTATGATATTTTAAATACTCAAAATAATGAACTGTATGTAAAAAATATTCAAAAGATTGACGTATCAAACCTTTCCCCAGCATTTACTGTAAGTACAGGCGGAGCAAATACGTTAATAAAAGACAGCCGCTATACTGATGAAGCTTCTTTAAAATTTGATAATGGCAATCTTAATGAAGTAACTGGCAAAGATGGAGTAATTACCTCCTATATCTGGGGATATAACCAGCAACATCCTGTAGCAAAAATTATAAATAAAACTTATAATGATGCCTTTACTCAGAGCGGAATCATTGTATCAATCATTAATAACCCATTGACTTCGGATGGGGCGATGAGAACTGAACTTAATAAATTAAGACAACTAAGTAATTGCTACGTTACCACCTATACCTATAAACCACTTATAGGAATGACCAGCGAAACCGACCCCAACGGCCGCACAAAATATTACGAATACGACATCTTTAACCGTCTTTCATTAATCCGGGATCAGGATAATAACATCCTCAAAAAAATATGCTACAACTATGCAGGTCAGCCGGAGAACTGTTCAAGCCCTTGTCCTACTAATAGTCCTCCCAACTGGCAAAATACCGCCATCCCACCTACCTGCCAGCAGGGCAGTTGTGGTAATACCGGATACCAAGTGCAGGAGCAAATAGATATAAACCCATGCAGCCTGACTTATAATCAAACACAAAACGTATCGGTATATAACCCCACTGCTTGTACACCAGCTTCTGGTGTAAATATCAACTATTACAATTCCACCAGTCTTACAGGTTTTACAGCTACGTACACCAACCTTACCACCAGCCAGGTGTATACATTTACTGTACCCGGTTCAGGTACAGGTGTATTAGGCTGCATACCGGCAGGTAACTATTCATTAAATATTGCAAAATCCGGTAATATACTTTATTTACTCTTTGGTACCGGCTGCTCCACCATATCAGGGACATCTGCTTTTTTCAAAAGGGGTGTAGAAGTAGGTGCACCTGACAATTGTAACATCGTATCGATTGAACCGGACTAGCAATAAGTAAGTAAAAAAAAATACACTGTAACAATTGAGCGTAACGATAGTGAGAATAAATTAAATAGAAAATCCGGGTAAATCACCCACTTAAAAATAAAGAAATGAAAAAAGTTTTATCACTGGGCTTATCGGTTTTTGTACTGATGCTATTGTTAATAACCAGCCTGCATAATTACAGTGTTACAAAAATTGAGGGTGGCAGTCAATCACTTTCTGCATACCAGGGAAAGAACATACTCATTATAACCCTGCCGCTGGTACAAAATGCCGCTTCCGACTCTATGCTTTATTCCTTAGACACCCTGGGAGCTGCACATATTGCAACGCTAAAGATTATTGCCGTGCCTTCTTATGAAGATGGATATACGATTGCACAAAAAACCCAGTTGCAACAATGGTACAGAAGCAAACTGGGTATCCATATACTGGTAACCGAAGGCATGTACACCCGGAGAACATCAGGGGCGCAGCAACACCCTTTATTTAACTGGCTGACAGATGAGGAGCTAAATGATGGCTTTGATATAGATGTAGCCGGACCGGGGTATAAGTATTTTGGTAATGAGACGGGCCAACTCTATGGGGTGCTGCGGCCGCATTCAAAAATAAGTGGTGCATCAGTGCAGAAGACATTGAATTTATAATGAAGGGCAGTACCAAGGGAATGGAATAACAATAATTAAAACGAACAAGCATGAATAAAAATGCTGCATACGGGATTATGATTGGTTGCAGCCTGCTGATAACAGGTTTGCAAACGGTAATTGCCCAAAACCCATACCCCGCTGGCACGCAGGTAAACTTTATCCGCACCTGGGATGCAGTTGCGCCAGAGCAGGATGGCAACAACTTGATGACAAGGCCGCTAAAAGATGCAAAAGAAGCTACGCAATATTTTGATGGATTGGGCAGACCACTGCAAACAGTAATAAAGCAAGGCAGCCTGGAAACAACCAGTGGCACACTGGCCGATATGGTAAGCCCTGTTTTGTATGATGATTTTGGCAGGGAGCAATATAAGTACCTGCCTTTTGTAGCTAATAATACTGGAAACAATATATCAATTACAGACGGCAAGTTTAAGTTCAATCCCTTTCAACAGCAAGCTACATTTATGACGGCGCAGTATGGCAGCCAGAACGAAACGTTCTTTTACAGCAAAACAAATTTTGAAGCAAGTCCTTTAAACCGGACAGAAAAAGCGATGGCTCCGGGTAATAGCTGGGTCGGCAGCAGCCGTGGTGTGGAAATGAAGTATTGGGTAAATACGGCAACAGATGCAGTTAGGATATGGAATGTAACTGATAATGCCGGAACCTTTGGCAGCTATACCATTAACACAACAATAAATGGGGGCATATACCCAGCCGGAGAGCTATATAAAAGTGCCACCGCAGATGAACATGGCAAACAGGTAATTGAATTTAAAGACAAAGAAGGGAAAGTAATATTAAAGAAAGTACAGATAGGAACTACTACCGGAACGGAAGATGATGGAACAGGGAGGGGTTACAACGGCTGGCTTTGCACCTATTATATTTATGATGATTTAAATAATTTACGTTGTGTTATTCAACCAGGGGGAGTTGAATTAATAAGTCCTGGTTGGGTATTAACTGATGCAACAATACTTGCGGAACAATGCTTCCGCTATGAGTATGATGAAAGAAACAGGATGGTAATGAAAAAAGTACCGGGTGCTGGGGAAGTCTGGATGGTATATGACGCCAGGGACAGACTGGTATTAACACAAGATGCTAATCTTCGATTACAGGGGAAATGGATGTACACTTTGTATGAAAATGATTTTAACCGTCCAACAACAACAGGGTTATGGATAAACGGAAATGACAGAGCTTATCATAAATCACAGGCATCGCTAAGCGTAGCTTATCCAAATCTCAGCGGCCAAACGTTTGAAGAGCTTACCAAATCATTTTACGATAGTTACACCTGGCTCAGCACTTATAGCAACCCATTGCCAGCTACTTACAACAATAGTTACGATACCTATTTTCAAACAGCATCAAACAACAACTGGCCCTATGCACAGGCCAACACAGTCACGCAGCAGCTAAAAGGTATGCCAACTGGCAGCAGGGTAAAAGTATTGGGTACAGCCAATACTTATGTATACACCGTTAGCTTTTACGATGAAAAAGGCAGACCCATTCAAGTGCAAAGCACTAACATAACAGGCGGTACAGATATAATAACTACACAATACACCTGGGCGGGGCAGCCGTTGGTGATGATACAACGCCAGCAAAAAAATGCACCTACTGCACAGGAACATATCGTAATTACAAAAATGACTTACGATGATTTAGGACGTGTTCTGAATGTAAAAAAGACCATAAACAGCACTATCAATAGTTTGCCCGTAAGCAAACCAGAACAATTAATACTAAGCAATGAATACGATAAGCTGGGGCAGCTAAAGAAAAAATCTATCGGCAATAATGCCACTGTAACAGGGCCGTTAGAAACATTAAACTACGATTACAATATTAGAGGCTGGATGCTGGGGATGAACAGAAGCTACCTTGCTACAACAGGGCAAAGCGGTACTATAAGATTTGGTTTTGAGCTGGGCTATGATAAATTAACCAATAGCACCATTGATAACTATACTGCGGCGCAATACAATGGGAATATAACCGGGATGATATGGAAAAGTGATGGTGATGATGTAAAACGTAAATATGATTTTGGCTATGATGCCGCCAACCGGCTGATGAAGGGAGATTTTAAACAGGATGATGGTATTAACGCATGGAACGCCACCACCATGAACTATAAAGTGCAAATGGGTGATGGAATAAATGCTGCCAGTGCCTACGATGCCAATGGAAATATAAAAGCCATGACCCAATATGGCTGGAAACTCGGTGCAAGCCCCACCAACCCCATAGACCAGCTTACCTATAGTTATTTTACCAACACCAACAAATTACAGGCGGTGGCCGATGCTATAACAGTAGATAACAAACTGGGCGACTTTACCGACAAGAATACAACGGCCACCGATTATGGATACGACAGAAACGGCAACCTGGTAACCGATCTTAACAAACGGATAAATGGTGTAACCGGCAATGATTTAATAAGCGGTGGCGCTATTACATACAACTACCTGAATCTACCGGCAACAATAGCAGTAAAGAATGATAACGGAACAGACAAGGGAACGATTAGCTATACTTACGATGCAGGAGGTAATAAACTGCAAAAGACAACAACTGAAATCGGGCAGCCCGGTAAAACAACTTTATACATGGGCGGCGCAGTGTATGAAAATGATGTGTTACAGTTTATCCCCCATGAAGAAGGCCGCATACGTTTTAAACCAGCCGCAGGCAACCTGGCAGCCAGTTTTCAGTACGATTATATGCTGAAAGATCATCTGGGAAATGTACGCATGGTATTGACCGAGGAACAACAACAGGATGTATACCCTGCAGCAACCCTCGAAAATGTGACGCACAACGGGGGCACGG
>JAWXCO010000132.1:0-3501 GCA_034408705.1 Bacteroidota bacterium | reverse complement strand
TGCTGGTTCAGCTTCTGTTATTTCAGGTTTATGTTTGGTTAAACCAAAACTCCATAAATTTCGTAACCACAATGTTGGTAAGGCTGCAATATAGGCTGCCTCATTCGCCCGGTTGTGTATCGTTATTTTTATGCAAATATCTTCTTCATTGCTTTTTGCATACTCAGTAAAAACGTCGAAGTATTTATTGTCATCAAAAAGGCCGGTATCCAGTAATTCGTATTCCGGCTCGTACTTGTTTCTATTTTGGTTAAATACCAATAAATCATTGTATGGATATTCACCCTGCGGATATTTATACAAATGCTTCATGTACGAATGTGAAGGATTGTTGTCAAGATAATAATACAGTTCCTTTACATCTTCTCCATGATTGCCTTCGTTTCCCGTAAGGCCAAATAAACGTTCTTTTAAAATGGGGTCCTTGCCATTCCATAACGCTACTGCAAAACATAGGTTTTGCATATCATCGCTGATACCCGCAATGCCATCTTCGCCCCAGCGATACACACGGCTCCTTGCATGGTCATGAGGGAAATAATCCCAGGCATTACCATGTTCGCTATAATCTTCCCTTACAGTTCCCCACTGGCGTTCGCTCAAATACGGTCCCCATTTCAGCCATTTCTTTTCACCGTTGTAATGTTCGTTGAGGCGGTTTTCTTCGGTATTCATTTTTTTATTCATTTTATATTTTCCATACAGAATCAATCAATTTTTCACCTCATATCTGCATACCATTTTGCTAATTTGTGTGGCGATACTCCAAGCAGGTACAATTTCTTTATGAGTATCCACTGCATCCTTGTCTTGAAAAATCCTGCTTCAATATGTCGCCTGGCCGAAACAATAAGTTTTGGAAATTGAACTTGTTTTACTTTGAATTGGTTTTTCATTCTTACAGAAAAATCATAATCCTCCATAATGGGAATATCTTTAAACCCCCCTAATTTTTCAAAGACATCTTTTTTAACAAAGATGCCGTTATCACCATAAAAAATACACCGGTCAGATTGTTCACGATCACCCAAAAAACGAAAATTCAAAATTTTGCCAAGTCTTTTTATTTTTTTGTTGTGCGAGGTAAATTCATTGGCAAATCCTCCTCCGTCATATCCTTCTTTTACCTGATTGCAGATTGCTTGTAAAGCCCCTTCAGGTACAAACATATCTGCGTGAACAAAAAACAGCATTTCTCCCTTTGCCTGAATCACTCCATCGTTTAATTGTTTTGCCCTTCCTTTTCTGCAAAGCACAACCCGGGCATATCTCTCCGCAATTGCAGCGGTATTATCCGTGCTTCCCCCATCAGCAATAATGATTTCTATTTCGGACTCACCCGAAATTGCATGCAGCTTTTCAAGTGTTTTTTTAATTAAAGCTGCTTCATTATATGTTGGGATAATAATTGAAATCATACTTTAGAGCGTAAGAACCTGGTAAATGCTTTTTTTACAATCTCCGAGTAAGTTGGATATGGGAAAATTGTATTTGAAAAACTTTCTGCCGGAATTTTATTTTTCATAGCAATGGTGAGTAACTGAATCCATTCCCCTGCATGTGCACCGATTGCTTCTGCGCCAACTACAAAATTTTCTGAATCGAAAATTACCTTTAGAAATCCTGTCGTTTTTTTATCAGTAACAAAGCGGTCAATGTTTGCGTCCACCTTAAATACAGCAACTTCATCACCGAATATTTCTTTTGCCTGTGCTTCTGATAAGCCAACGTGGGCAATCTCCGGTTCCGTAAAAATTGCCCACGGGAATATGCTAAAATCATTTTGTATGGTATTCCCATTAAGGATATTGTCAATTACAATGTTTGCCTGGTATGATGCCGCATGCGTGAATTTGAGCGGTGAGGTAACATCGCCACAAGCGTAAATATTGGGTGCCGATGTTTGTAAATTTGAATTCGTTTTTATTCCCTTTTCTGAAAATGTTATGCCGGCTTTTTCCAAATCGAGCCCGGCAACATTTGGTTGCCGGCCTGTTGCAAGAAAAATTCTTTCCGCGGAAACTTCTTTCTGCTCGCCCTTCTGCAAATAGTTAACAACAACGGAGCCCATTTCATTTCTAAAACTTTTTAACTCCGCCGGACAAATAATGTCAACAGCTTCATTTTTGAAAATTTCAATTATAGTTTTTGCTGTATCATCGTCAACGGTCTTTAGAATTCTCGGATTTCGATCAAATATGGTAACCTTACTACCGATGCGTGCAAGCGCTTGTCCAATTTCAGCAGATATTACTCCTCCACCGACAAAGAGAACCGAGGCTGGTAAATTACGTAATGACCAGAAATTCTCATTGTGAAGAAATTCAATTTCAGCACTTCCGGGTACAGTTACTTCTTGGGGAGATGATCCGGTGCAGATAACCGCATATTTTAAACCCAGCAGATCATCACCAATTCTTACTGTGTTTTTATCAATAAACTTAGCTCCGGTTCTGTTCACGTATACATCTATTCCCTGTCTCTCAAAGATTTCCGGGGTTTCATTGTTGTAGACATCCTGCACAATGCTGTCCACATGCTCCATCAATGATGAGAAGTCCGGTTTCCCGTGTATAGTTAAACCGGTTAATCCGTAGTTTTCAGTCAGGTGTTTGGTGGCTTCATACATCTTTATACTGTGTAAAAGAGCTTTGCTGGGTATGCATCCGTAATGTGTGCATTCCCCACCAATTTTATTTTTTTCAAGCAGTGCTACTTTTAATCCTTTTCTATTGGCAGTTGTAGCAGCTACCAGGCCTCCTGATCCTGCACCTATAACTACTAAATCATATTCTTTCATTCAGTGAGGTTTTAAATTATATAGAAAAGTACTTTTATTTTAATGATTTATGAAACTTAGCTGCATTACCCGGCAGATGACTCTACATATATAATAGGCTTAATACCCCTGCTTCGTTGCTGATATTTATTTCATTTTTTCAATTAAATGTTCACCCACCCTGATAGCATTTGCCATGATGGTTAATGATGGGTTCACGGCTCCGCTGGAAACAAAAAAGCTTCCATCCACCACATAAAGATTATCCAGTTCATGTGTTTTACAATTAATATCCAGCACTGATGTGGCTGCATCATTTCCAAAGCGTAGGGTGCCGCATTGATGCGCTACACCTGCTAAGGGAATTTTCTTACCGAGATACAATTTGTGGTCCAGAATGGAGTCGCATACGCCGCAATCTTCCAGCACCATTTTCCATTTTTTCATCATGCGGTCAAAACCCTGCTGGTTATTGTCTTTGTATGATAATTGAATATTATTTCCTTTTAACTTTACCCGGTTGTTGGGGTCGGGCAGGTCTTCCCCAGTCATCCACCAGTCGATGGAATGTTCGGCCATTTTATCTAATACAAAGCCTGGTGCAAATTTTGGTGCGTCGGCTGCCAGCATATCTTTATTAGATTTGCCCAGTAACTGAATATGCCCCATCGGAAATTTAAATTCGTCATCGCCAAAATAGAAATCATTTACCGCCATTGTTT
>JAWXCO010000131.1:0-2706 GCA_034408705.1 Bacteroidota bacterium | reverse complement strand
CCATTATATAACTCTTGCCGGGCTAACCCCGATTGCTATCGGAACCCAACCAGCAGTTATATTATCATGTTGTTAACCTTCTGTCGCCCAGCAATCGCGCATATTCTTACATTCTTCAAAAGCCAGCATTTTGGCTAGAAATGCGTTTCTCTCTAACAAAAACAGCATTTTAATTGTAACATTAGTGTTACATTCTAATATCGCTAACGAGTATGTTGCCTACAAAGGAGACTCTTTTCAGATCGAGTGGTATTACTCCGCAAAAGGCGACAGCCAGGCACGTGAATACTATCTTGAACTTGATCGGGATGATCGAAAGCAGGTTTTAAAGCTTTGCAAAATGATGGGTGAAATCGTAAAGATCAGCGACATAAAAAAGTTTAGAAATGAAGGCGATAAGGTTTATGCATTCAAGCGCCAGCCGCATCGCTTCCTGAGTTTCTGCGTGCAAGGAAAAAAGATCATTGTAACAAATTCTTTCTGGAAAAAACAGAAAAAGCTTCCAGAAAATGAGAAAGACAAGGCATCGAAATGTATGGAATCAAATTTACAAAGAGTAAAGGAGGGTACTTATCATTATAAATAAGAACAAGCAAATGACAACGTGCGAGCGCGAAATGCAGGACGCTAAATTCAAGGGAGCTTTTGATAAAGAATATCAGGAGTTTGCCATACAGGAACTGCTTGCTGCTATGGCTGAAGGAGATGCAAAATCTGTCCGTGCCTTGGCCAAAGTAGCTGGCTTACATCCTAATGCTATTCAAAATCTGAAATCGGGAAAAACTTCAGCCATTAAGATGACCTCATTCTTAAAAATAGCAAAGGCATACGGATACACATTAGAGCTTGTAAAAGGTAAAGTACATATTCCTGTTACCAAAGTTGGTACTTCCAAGTACACCATGGCGGGGTAATACATGTTCAAATATTCTGTGCATACTACTTGACATACTGTTCATTGTCAGGCCACACGTCTCTCCCTTCAGATAGCTATCGGCACCTAAGCTCGCCAAAGAGTGCTGCTACCTTGGAACAATACCAATCAACCATTTGTAATTCAGCGACAATTAACTGATTGCCATTCTTTCACTCCGAAATAATTGAGGTGACCAAAAAGGGAAAATCGGGTCTTAACGTAAATAAGCGCATCTCTAAAAAATCTGCTCATCCTTCTTGCCGATAGCTATCGGGAGAAAGAACGTAAAGGGTGGAGGTGAAGAAAACAAAGATTTTTAGAGATGCCCTTTAATTATCAGGTATATAAATATCAAATGTTGCTCCTTTATTTAACTCGCTTGTTGCGGTAATGATGCCATTATGATTCTCTACTATTTGTTTTACAATAGCAAGTCCAATTCCGGTGCCTGCATATATATCTTTGCGATGAAGTTTTTGGAACACTCCAAAAATTCGTTCACTAAACTGGGGGTCAAAGCCGATGCCGTTGTCTTTAACGGTGATGTGGCAGTAATTTTTTTCGGGTGCAAGTTTACTGATGCGGTTGTCTTCAATACTTAATTTACTGCCCTTTACAAGTCTACTCTTTATTGTTATGTGCGGTGGAATGTCGGCTTTTGAAAACTTAAGTGCATTGCTGATCAGGTTATACATGAGCTGGCGGAACTGAAACCTGATAATGTTAGCAGGGCATTGTTCAATGTATTGAACCGTTGCGCGTTTTTCTTGAATGGTATCTTTTAGTTCGGCTTTTACTTCTTCCACTATTGCAGAGAGCTCGGTTCGTTCAAATTTGAGTTCGGAGGTGGATATTAGGGAAAAGGCAAGCAGATCATCAATGAGCAGCCGCATTCGTCCTGCGGATGATTGCATGCGCTCTAAATTATGTTTTCCGTTTTCAGATAGTGTTTCATTTTCAAGCACGATCGAGGCAATGGTTTGTATCTTGCGCAATGGCTCCTGCAGATCATGACTTGCTATATAGGTGAATGCCAATAATTTCTTATTGGCATTACTTAATTCTTCTGCACGTTTTTCTTTCTCCTCATTTTCTAAGGCGAGTTCTATGTTCTTTCTATACAGTTCCACAAAGACTGCCACCTTTGCCCTCAATATTTCTGACTGAAGGGGCTTGAGCATATAATCTACTGCACCCGCCTGAAATCCCTTTAAGATATTATCGGGCTCCTTCATTTGCGCTGTTAAAAAAATGGTAGGAATGTATTTTAATTTTTCGCTTTGCCGGATCATGTTGGCTGTTTCAAAACCATCCATAATAGGCATGAGCGCATCTATTAGGATGAGGGCAAAATCAGGCTCTTTCATAAGAATCTTCAATGCTTCTGTTCCGGAAGTGGCTCTTACAATTTCATAATTCTTCTTGTCGAGAATCACTTCCAACGCGAGTAGGTTCTCTGGGCGGTCATCAACTATTAATATTTTGGCGGGTGATTCAACTTTCATATTTGAAAAAAAATTAATGTATGATATTTCCCTGTTTAATATTCAAGGCATCTCTAAAAACCTTTGTTTTCTTCACCTCAACCCTTTCCCCTCTCCAAAAGAGAAGGGTGAGCGGAGTTTTTAGAGATGCCCTTTATTTTATTTTAGCCACACACGCATGAGTGATACGAGCCGCTCAATGTTAACCGGTTTTGTGATATAATCAGAAGCACCCGACTCAATACATTTCTGCCTGTCGCCCTTCATCGCTTTGGCGGTAACGGCAATAATGGTTAAGTCTTTGTT
>JAWXCO010000130.1:0-14649 GCA_034408705.1 Bacteroidota bacterium | reverse complement strand
TTTGCCATAATTCATAAACTTGCTGGTTTACAGAAAGTTATGATTTAGACCATTTCAAATCGTCACCGTCTTATTTTTGGCTGTAACCTTTATCTACCATGACTTTCAAAGAGCTACTTATTATTTTTACCGGACACTAATGAATAAATATATTAAATAAGACAGATTGAGAAATAAGGTTTTTTTGCCATGGTGCGTGAGACACGCACCATGGCGCATATCAAATAAGACAGCTTGAGGGAGAATGAAGGTTAAAAATATTTTCGAATTGTTAGTGTAGAACCCGGCTTAGTGTGATGGCTTAGCCAACAGCCGGATTTAGGGTTTCCTTACTTTGTGTGGTTGGTGATTTGCACCGCATCTTTGCACAGCATCAATAACAACAACGACCTGCTGCTTTTGGAGAACACCTGCATCGGCGAAAAATAGCTGTCAAATGGAGAAATAATTTATAAACCCCAACGTTACTAAATATCTCCGGACTGCTAAAACCACATAGTATGAGAAAATTTTCCCTTTTCTTAATAGCTGTTACCAGTATCATACAACTATCAGCACAACAACCATCTAAAAAGAATACGATATATTTTGAAGCTGGTGGTAATGGGCTTGGATTGTCTGTGGGCTTTGAGCGACAAGTTGGGAAGAAGGTTGGCCTTGGTTTGCATGCGGGAATAAGTCTTGCCGGTAATAAGCCAGGCGTAGTATCTGGCGCAAAATATTTAATTGGCTTTGGCAATCATAAATCGTTTCTGGAAACCGGCTTTGGAGTTACATTATCTGACAGGGAATATATTGGCGCTAAACAAGATACCATAACTTATCGTAATCCATATACCCCAGTTTTTATGCCATCCATTGGTTATCGCCATCACACCAGATACGGTTTAATGTGGAGAGTTACTTATACTTCAGCTTTCTCTAAATATAAAAACTTAGCTTTTTATCCAGGCATTTCTGTTGGGTGGATATTATAATATAATAACAGTTAACATAGCATTCCATCTGTCATAACTACAGAAACCGGGGGGGCCGCCCGCTATATTCTTTTTACTACTAACTACTGCTGGCCGAGAGATCGCCTGAGAATATTATTGTTAAAGACTCGGCAGGCAAGAAGAATAAATATATCGAATAAATCAGCTCAGCAGATAGGAATTGTAAAACCTTCGTTTTCCTTTAGATGAAATACAAAAATACGCAATACAATAATACTGGTGACTGCAAGTCACTGAAAATTAGTACATGTTTCGAAGAGGCGGGTAAATTACTTTAGACGAAATTCATATGCCAGTCTTAATCCTATAAAAGCTCTTGTTTTATCTGTCACCCATGCTTCGTGACGGACACTTATATCAATGCTATTTCCATGCTTTCCTGCTAATAATTCATCACCAACGAAGAAAGAATACAAAAATCCGTTTTTAAACTGAAAGCCTGAAACGTTTAAATAACCAGCTTCACCACCGAGATAAAAGTTACCTAAATAATATCTTCCACCCACTTTAATTGGCACTCCATTGGCAGCTTTGCCAGCCGGATTTAAGATATTTGTCCGCCCGGCTAAAGTATAATAGCCAGTGGAAAATATGATACTGTAATGTTTATCAAAAACATATTCCGCTTTTATTGTTCCACCAAGACCCTTGGAATGTGTTTTCCGAAAATTGTTTTCGGGGAAGAGACCATCAGCCCCAATACTTAAATTCCAGGTATGCGGTTTTACTACCTGAGCATTAACAGATGTATAAACAATACAGAGGAATAATAGAATTGAAAATATATTACATTTCATATTCATAATTAACATCAATGTCTTAAAAAAGTTAATAGAACGAGTCATTAATTTGTCAAATTTTTAAAAGCCAGCTGCTCTGCAGGGCTTGAATTTAGAAGTTTAATTTATTATGTTCCTAAATTTATACATCAACACATGCACATAATACAATTTAACAATCACAAGTTCATGAGAACAACGAGTTATCAATCATGATTTTTCTTTACCCTGACATTGGTTAAAATTGGGAACTAAAAATGAGAGATTTTAACACGACGAGTCCCGCCGCAATATTCTTTTATTACCAAGTACTGCTGGCACTTCGCCTGAGAATGTTTGTTGTTGAAGACTCGGCCGGGAAGAAAAATAAAAAATCTCCATTAGTAGTAAAAACTGCCTGGCTTTTGGTTATTCTTTCTGTCCTGGGCATATAAAATAACCAATTATTTATTGTTTTATAAATGCTTTGCCATGGTGCGTGAGACACACACCATGGCAAAAAGATGATAGATGATAACCGGTGAGTCCGGCCACTATATTTCAGTTGTCTTGCAGTGCTGCGATATCTGCAAGCAACACACAATGGTGGAATTAAGCGTCCGGCTGTTTCTACACCGAAACTTTAACGAACTCCAAATGATATTTTTTTCCCATCCGCATAGTAACCTTGTAACTACGACGCATAATTTCTCCTACTAAAAAAACACCGGCTGCTATGCCAAAGGTGCTCCATGAAAAGATTAAACTATTATCTATAATCCCGTTGATAATGTTTAGTGCCGCATAACCTATACCACCAATCCTGAACAGTAAACCACTTTTTTACCCAAAAGAAATGAACATGGCCGGCTCCCCGGTTGATTTGGAACTTACCATTCATATAATCAATCTTCAATCCTTTCTTTGGCAGCTCTTTTACTTCATTAAGATTAAAGGAGAGAATAGAATAATAGGTTGTATCACTGCCCATCATATGATAACGTACTATCATTGGCCTGATGAAGAAGGAATCATTTTTGATCCTTGTAATTGTACCGGTTGTCCACTCCTTACTCCTTGTCTGAAAAGCAATGTATAAGCCTTCCCTGTAAGAACTGATAGTTTTGTTTCCTTTTTTCAAAACAAAAAAATCTTACTGGGCAAAGGTAGCCGAAGAATAAAATGCCAGTAAGGCGATAAGGATCGGTTTAAACATACTCATTAAAAATAAAGCATCGGTGAGTCCTGATTACTTAACTATACGTTAAAACTTAGCACCAGGGTCCCGCAGAACAATTCATGTTTTGAAGCACTGGACATATAAGCCGTGAACCGAAAGAATATTAATTGATAACGGCGAGTCTGGCCGCTATATTCTTTTATTACCAAGTACTGCTGGCAGAGACTTTGCCTGAGAATATTATTGTTGAAGACACGGCCGGGAATTAATCACCTCCAAATGTTAATTGTTCCAGACTTGGTTGGGAAGTAGGCTTATTCCTTGTAAGCCATATTTGCTTACCATTAGTGAGGTAGTACTTTAGAACTCCGCTCGACATACCAATATAGGCAATTTCATCTTTTACAGTAACAGAGGTTACGACTAAATTACTATGAATATTACCTTGCCAGAAGCCATCATTTATTAAGGTAGCTAACAACTTATCGCTACCAATTTTAAATAAATGTCTATTGGTTATAACGATGAGATTCCCCTTATCATCAAAGTCTATACCGTGAGCACTAGAAGGTATATCTATATATTTTTCTATCCCCCTTTTTTTGCCATGGTGCGTGTCTCACACACCATGGAGTAAGAAAATTTTTAACCGTTCATTTCATAATATTTCACCAATGAATGTTTATAATTACATCTGCCCGTGACTAGCCACTACTGGATTATGATTCAAGGAATTGGTGCGTGAGACACGCACCATGGCGCAAAAGCTCCAACTCACGTCAGGGCTTTCCTTTTTTTGCCATAGTGCCTGTCTCACGCAACATGGCGTAAGAATATTTTTAACCACTCATTTCATAATATTTCACCAATGAATGTTTATAATTACATCTGCCCGTGACTAGCTACTACTGGATTATGATTCAAGGAATTGGTGCGTGAGACACGCACCATGGCGCAGAATTACCGAACGATGAACAGTGCGACTCAACAGATGATGATAGTTGTAATACAGCTGGGATAGAAAATTAAAAGCCCCAACTCACGTCAGGGCTTTCCTTTTATTTTTTCTTACCGGCTTTTTCCAACCCGTTAGTTACCGGGTTCGGTGTCTCATTCCGAAACACTACCACATTGTCAAATACATCCACCAACACCGGGTGTGTTTTATCAATATCTCCGGCTAGTATCCGCTTACTGAGCTGGTTCACAATTTCCTTTTGAATCAACCGCTTCAGGGGCCGGGCGCCCAATTGCGGATCAAAGCCCTGCTCAGAAAGGAATTCGAGGGCATAATCGCTGAACTGTAACCGGATACCGCTCTCCGCCACTAGTTTCTTCAAGCCTTCCAATTGTATTCTTACAATCCCCCGTATCTCTTTGCGCATCAGTGGGGGGAACATGATGATCTCATCCACCCGGTTCAAAAATTCGGGACGTATGGTTTGCCGCAACAGTGCCATCACTTCTATTTTCGCTTTATCCGTTACTTCCTCCACATTGTCCTCATTCACCCGGTCGAAAGCATCCTGTATCAGATGACTACCGATATTGCTTGTCATGATGATAATCGTATTCTTATAATTCACTACCCGACCTTTGTTATCGGTCAGGCGGCCATCATCCAATACCTGCAACAATACATTCCATACATCCGGATGTGCTTTTTCTATTTCATCCAGCAATACCACGCTGTAGGGTTTGCGGCGTACAGATTCAGTTAACTGCCCGCCTTCCTCATAGCCCACATAACCCGGAGGTGCACCGACCAGTCTTGATACAGTATGTTTTTCCTGGTACTCACTCATATCGATCCTCGTCATCATACTCTCATCATCAAATAAATATTCTGCCAGGGCTTTTGCTAACTCTGTTTTACCCACACCGGTCGTACCAAGAAAAATGAATGACCCAATGGGTTTCTTCGGATCCTGTAAGCCAGCCCGGCTTCTCCGTATCGCATCGGCAACGGCCGTAATGGCTTCGTCCTGTCCCACTACCCTTTCATGCAAATGATCTTCGAGATTCAATAATTTGTCCTTATCGCTTTGCAGCATTTTGGTAACCGGTATGCCGGTCGCTTTGGCGATACTTTCAGCGATATCTTCCGCATCCACTTCTTCTTTTAATAAACGTTTCTCGGACGACTTAGCCAGCTGCTCAGTTAATTCGTTAATGATTGTTTCCTGTTCTTTAACCTTTCCATACCGTATTTCAGCTACCCGGCCATAGTCACCTTCTCTTTCGGCCCGTTCGGCTTCCTGGCGCAATTGTTCAACCTGTTCCTTGGCAGCCTGTACCTTCTCTACCACTTCTTTCTCTTCTTTCCATTTGGCTTTATAGGTATCTCTTTCCACAGAAAGGTTAGCAATCTCTGTATTCAGTTCTTTCAGCTTGGCTTCATCATTCTCCCGTTTGATCGCTTCCCGTTCGATTTCCAGTTGCCGGATCTGTCTTTCGAGTGTATCCAGTTCCTCCGGCATCGAGTTCATTTCCAGGCGCAACTTAGCCGCACTTTCATCAATGAGGTCAATGGCTTTATCAGGTAAGAAACGGTCCGTAATATAGCGGCTGGATAATTCAACTGCTGCAATGATCGCTTCATCTTTTATCCGCACATGGTGGTATGTTTCATAACGGTCTTTCAATCCCCGTAAAATAGAAATTGCATCTTCCACATTGGGTTCATCAATGATGACACGCTGAAACCGTCTTTCCAGGGCTTTATCTTTCTCAAAAAATTTCTGGTATTCGTTCAGGGTTGTTGCACCGACTGCTCTCAGATCTCCTTTGGCCAATGCCGGTTTTAAAATATTAGCGGCATCCATAGCACCTTCGCCTCCACCGGCACCCACCAATGTATGAATCTCATCTATAAATAAAATTATCTCCCCATCGCTACCGCCCACTTCTTTCACTACGCCTTTCAAACGTTCTTCAAACTCGCCTTTGTATTTGGCACCGGCGATCAGCAAACCCATATCCAATGCATAAATGATCTTCGATTTCAAGTTTTCCGGTACATCTCCGTTTACGATACGGTGGGCAATACCTTCAGCAATAGCTGTTTTACCTACACCGGGTTCTCCGACAAGTATCGGGTTATTTTTGGTTCTGCGTGACAAAATATGAAGGGTTCTCCTGATCTCTTCATCCCTTCCAATTACGGGGTCGAGTTTTCCCTGTCTTGCCATTTCGTTGAGGTTCCGGGCATACTTATTTAGCGCATTATACTCCTGTGACTGTGTTTGCGAGGTAACGGTTTCACCTTTCCGTAATTCTTTGATGGCAGTGATTAAACCTTTCTCGGTAAGACCTGTATCTTTCAACAGCTTTGCGGTTGAATCATTGCCCTGTACAATAGCAATAAGCAAATGCTCTGGTGTTACAAACTCATCTTTGAATTGTTTTAATACAGCCCCGCTCCGCAATACCACATTGTTGGCCTCCCGGCTTATCTGCTGGGCCGCTTCTCCCGAAGCTTTGGGTAGCTTACTGATCAGTTCATCGAGTTTAGTATCGACCAGGTTAAGCGTAACATTATTTTTTTTCAGTAAATAGTCAACCGGTGAATCTTCCTGTTCGAGCAAAGCCTTGAGAATATGCTCCGTCTCGATATTCGGGCTTTTGGCATTAAAGGCAATTTGCTGGGCTTGCTGGAAGGCTTCGGCAGCTTTTATGGTAAAGTTTCCTAAGTTCATGATGCTGATTTAAAAATTTGATGATGTAAAATATTTTTATCACTTTTTACCGGCCTTATTAGGCTTTATAAAATTCTGGTTGATCAGGTTAGAATTAACAAAGGCGGGCTGAAAAATCAAATAACTTTAAACATTGAACTCAAATACCAATCCAAGGCCTTTAATCCCGTAACAATGGCATATAAAGTTAACGCTATCTGCATGAAAGTCATATCCCTAGTAAGTTTCCTGTTATTGTTGCAGCCTGTTTACTCCCAATACGACTGGACCGGCCTGGATGCTGAATTAACTGCCAAACAACAATTGTTGGGGAATAATGTCGTCGCCATGGTCTGGAAAGGGGATTCGTTGGTTTATAAAAAAGAGATGGGTGGTTTTAACAGCAAGACCCAGGCACCGATCGCCAGTTGTAGTAAATGGCTTACCGCTGCCCTCGTACTGCAGTTTGTGGATGAAGGAAAATTATCGCTGGATGATAAGGTCGTCAAATATATTCCGGAGTTGGAGAAATATTTTAAGAACTATATCACCATCCGCCATTGCCTCAGTCACATGACGGGAATTGCAGATGATGATAAAATTATCAAGAAGATCCTGCAGCGTAAAAAATTTGCTTCCCTGGAAGAAGAAGTCAATGAATTTGCCGCCCGGGATATCCGTTCCAATCCCGGTACAGATTTCTGGTACGGCAATATCGGATTGAACATGGCCGGTCGTGTACTGGAAGTGATCAGCAGGAAAAAATTTGATGTGCTGATCAAATCAAAACTCTTTGTCCCCCTGGGAATGACCAAAACCAGTTTTGCCGACCTTACAGGTGTCCCTGTAAACCCATCGGGTGGAGCCAAATCAACAGCAGATGATTATATGAAATTCCTGGTGATGCTATTGAATAAAGGCAAGCATAACGGGGTACAGGTACTGAGCGAGAAATCAGTGGTTGAAATGATGAAAGTCCAAAATACCGGTTCACAAATTAAATATGCCCCCAAATCAGCTGAAGGTTATACCTATGCGTCGGGCAGTTGGGTGGTAGAACAAAAGAACAGCACTGCCACAGCATTGGCTTCACCGGGCTTATTCGGTACCTGGCCGATGATCGATTTTTGCCGGGGCTATGCGTATATTGTGTTTGTAAAAAATCTGCAGGGCGAAGAAAGGGCCGATGTGCACCGGAGTTTGAAAAAAATAATTGATACCCAGGTCCCGTCTGCCTGCAAATAATTATCCCCATGTATGAAAATAGCAAAGAACCACTGGCTTCCACTGCCACTTTCTACCAAGGGGTTTTAAAAAATATTCTTATCGCCTTATTGATCATGGCGGTATGCCTCCTCATTGGTGTGTTGGGTTATCATTATACAGCGGGGATTCTCTGGCTGGATGCCATTCATAATGCTTCAATGATACTGAGCGGGATGGGCCCGGTGGTAGAAATCACTACGGTCAGCGGAAAATTGTTTTCCTCTGCCTATGCATTGTTCAGTGGTATTGCCTTTATAACAAATGTTGGAGTTATTCTTGCACCGGCAGTTCCCCGGATATTTCACCGCTTGCACCTAGACGATGAAAAATAAAATGTAGCGCTGTTAAAATCCTTTTGTACCCGAACCTTCCTGTTTTACCAGCACCACCCGGTTCCTGTCTGCCTTAAATGTAGCATCATAGAATTTTACCAGTTCTCCATAATCTTTGGAAGGAAAACGACCGGCATAGCGTTCAATAAGGCGGTAATAAACCAGTTTATTATTCGAAAATTTTACCGAACAGGTATATTTTCCAAACTGGTTGTTGAGTGAAATATCCTGGGGTATTGATTCCACCGTATAGCCTTCCGGTGTAGTGATCTCGACAGAATCTTCATCGCGGTAATCCAGGTTAAACACCATATCATAGGATCGCAGTTCATCAGGAGCCAGTTTCCGGTTGTTGCGGGTCATAATATTTGGCAAAATAAACAAGCGCTTACCGGTAATAGTAGCATAATTACTCACGGTGATATCCAGGGTCTCTGCTATTACTGGCATGGCGGTTTTCTCTTCGGTGTAGGCAAAGCTGCCGATGGTATAGGTAGCAAAATCCAATTGTTCATGCAGGTATTCTTTTACCTTATCTTTTGAAAGGTGATTAATGAGCCCATGGATATTGTCCTGCTGAAGACCGCTATAGCGGGTAAGAGCGGTCAGTTTTAAAGTCGCTTCATTATCCAGTACGGCTTTGATATTTCGTTGTTGCAGGTTGTCGTTTAATCCATAGGATGGAGTATGTACCAGGTGGCCGCCATCTTCTGCTACCAGCAATGCATAGCGGTTGCAGGTAAAATCGCCGAGATAACCTGCAGGCATTGTCTGGCTGGTGCATTCCAGCCAAAGGGTATCTTTCGCCAGCGGCACACAAAGAATCACATGGTTGAATTGTTGTGAAGGAAAATCTGTGGTAATATAACCCGAACTGGCACCTGCCCGTATCAGTGCGTAATGAGAAGGTATACCTGCTTCCTTTAGTATACTATACATGTAATTTGTCAGGGCCTTACAATCCCCGTATGCTTTGGATGCCACAAACTTTGCATCAAAAGGCTGCCAGCCTCCAATCCCCAGTTGAATACTGATATAACGGGTATTTTTTTGCAGGTATTCATACAGGATTGCGATCTTCTTTTTTATATCGCTTGTACCCGCTGTTAGCTGGTGAACCTGCTGTTTTATATTGTCAGGTAAAATATCTCTTCCCTTTTTGAGCGCATACACAAACTTTCCAAATTCCAGCCAGTTGCTCATATCTCCTTTATAATCATCAACACCAAAAGTAGTGGGGCCAAAAATGACCATCGTGGTGATTTCATGCCAGAGCGGTGAATAAATTTCCCGTTGTATGGCAGGCATTTCTTTTGCTGACCACCATGTTTCTAAACGGTTATCTTTGCCCGCAATTTTTACCGGCACACCACTGTAGTTGAACTCCCTGAACCGGAAGGAATAACCAGCCGGAGAAACAATACACATAGAGCTTTTTTCTACCGATAGATTTTCCCGGCCTTGTGGTACCCAAGGTGGAAAGAACAGAGTATTATTACACTCAATCTCTACCGCATACTCGATCGTATAAGGATATACCCGGTGATAAAAATTATGCCGCTTCACCCTGTTATCATCCATGAGGCTGCCTTCTGATACTCCGCTGATATCTTCCACATCTTTCGCCTTTATCTTTTTTAATTGCTTACCGGCAGCATCATAGAGTACAGCATCAATGGATTCAATTTTACGGTGCTTGTCATAGTACTCTGAAAATTCTGCCCAGTAGTCACCGTTTTCATTGAGTATTGTAATGACGTAATGATTTTTAAGTATGCCTTTCCCGGGGTTAACGATCTCATAGCGTTGTTCTTCGAGGCGCAATACTGCATTCGCATTTTTGAGGAGTGCCAGAGCGATACGTGTGACAGCATACTCTCCTTCCCCGGCTTTAGCCACAAGGGAGAAAAGAATGAAAAACAAAAAACCGGACAGTCGTTTGCTCATGGGTTAGCTTTCTTTTTAAAGACGATCTGTTCATTTTCTTTTTTTACAATCAGCGCAAAAAATTCCCGCAGGGTCTCATACTCATCCGGCTGAAAGAATGCTTTCCTGATCAGCAAGCGGCATCGAAAGGAAATATTATTCCCCGAAACCGACAAGCGGTATTCAAAGACAGCGTCTTCCTCATCATTAAACTTTACCATTGTACCTTTAGGCATTTCATCTACCGCATAGCCTTTGGGAATTTCCATCTGCAGATTATAGGTTTCATCGATCGTAAAAGGCATTTCCACCGGATAGAACCGTTCCGCCGATTTGAAAGGATTTTCTTTCATGGCTTCACTTAACATCGGATTGAAGTAGATAATGTCTTCCTTCTCCTGCTTAAAATCGATATCGTAAGCAATGGCAACCGGATCATCATATTTTCCCAGGGAATCAAATCTTGAATTACTAACAATGATATCATCTCCCATCTTCTTTTTAATGTCGGCAAGTAATTGCTCTTTCCCCTTTTCCCTTGCCAGGCTTCTTAAACGGGACGATTCAAAATAACCTGGTGTTTGTTGAACGCTGCCAATTGAATTGCCTTTATCGTCATTGATTATAAATACGGATGTGTTCTTTACCTCTTTTAATGAATCTGCATCCATCTGCAGCGGAGTGGCCTCGTTATTAATGACACGGGCATGGCCATTAAAACACTTGAACCCTAATTTTCCAAAGCCCATTCCGGGATCGCTGGCATCAAGTAAATATTGCTGTCCACCCGCTTCCATCCTGGTAATGACATAGTTCATCCTGTTCAGCATTGGATAAACAGCATGTGAATAGCCATGTGCCCGGGTACTCAGCATCACCGGGTCGGCTTGAATATCAGCTTTTCGAAGCATAGCGGTAAGCAGGAGATTAATTTCTGCAACATTGCCTGTTTTAGTCTTCAGAATATTCTTTAGTGGCTGCTGCAGGTATTTACTGTTATAATTCGTGCAGGTAAAATTATCCCTCACCCAGGCATAAATATTATGGGCCTTTCCCAGGGTTGTTGTTGCATCCATTTTGGCCAGAGGCATCACATCGTTCAGCCAACCATTATCCTTTTTCAATTGCAAACCAAAATCCTCATCATCCAGTAATTCTTTGGATACGATCTCCCAGGTGGACATTACCTGCCGGAAGGTAAAAGGTTCACCAATTGATTTTAGCTGGAATTCAATCCTGGCAATGTGATTGCCTAACGTGGAGGTATAGCTTTCCTCCTTTAAAGCCGGAATATCTTTCATGACCCAGCGGTAATCCGTTACGTTGGCCGTAAAGTTAGCCCGCTCGGTGGCGCCGGTACCCTGGTTATTAGCCATATTAAAATGGCCGATGCTGCTTTTCTCATTTCTTATATGATAAGAATGATAGCCTTGTGTCAGTGCAACATAATTATAAAATGCGGGTTGCGCTACATTGTACTCACTCCACAAACAAGGATATTCTCCCTGGAATGTCCAGGGTTGAAGGTTGAAAATAAAATCCGATTTAATCTTATACTCATATTCGATAATAGATCCTTCTTTAATATTAGGAAATGTAAATTTTTTAATGACCAGGTTCTTGCTTTTCTTATCCTTGAAAACAGCTGATTTCACTTCCAATTTTGTTTCCACCACTTTACCATTCTCCAGGTTATAAGTCACGGCTTTCAGATTTTCCAGTTCCTCTTCCGACTCTCCGCTGGTGTACAGGCTGATCTCCACATTACCGACATTATACCCGTTCTTGTTCAGGATATGAGCCCTGCGGTAATTTTTAAACAGCAGCGAGAAGTTGCCTTTGGTATTTCCAACAATCTCTGTAGAGCCGATATCAGCAATAATTACGGCTGATGCGTTACTGTCAATCGGGTATATCTTTGTTTTAAAATCGTCTGCGGTTACGCTGCCGAACTTTAGTTTGAGTTTATCCTGACTGGTGACAGCGCCAATCGCAAAAAAATAAAACAGGAAGCCAAAAAGCAGTTTTTGTTTCATTTGGTTGATAATGTGGTAAAAGAAAGGATTAAAGTTTACAAAAAAAAATCAAACTTACCTTGGAAAATTCAAAATAATAACCATTGAGCTATAAGAGACCCAAAACATTGAACCGGTTGCATGAAAATACAGCTTTTATTAAAAAAACAGCTTCCCGGCTGGGTTTTGACTATTGTGGCATTGCCCGGGCAGTGCGGTTAGATGAGGATGCACAACGGCTTGAAAACTGGCTCAGTAAAGGTATGCACGGCAGTATGGAGTATATGGAAAAGTACTTTGAACTGCGTATTGACCCTTCCAGGCTGGTGCCAGGGGCAAAATCAGTCATTACATTATTAAAAAATTATTATCCTTCAGCTCAACAGGCTAACAACACACCTAAAATTGCCAAATATGCTTTTGGCAAAGATTATCATGAAGTGATCCGGTCGCAGTTGACGGAACTCATCGGGTCCATAAAAGAAACAGTTGGCGAAATACAGGGCCGGGGTTTTGTAGATAGTGCCCCTGTCCTCGAAAGAACCTGGGCACAACGGAGTGGCCTTGGCTGGCTGGGCAAAAACGGAAACCTGATTACCAAAGAAAGTGGTTCTTTTTATTTTATTGCTACATTGATCACCGACCTGGCTTTACAGTATGATGATCCCTTTGTAAAAGATTTTTGCGGCACATGCACCAAATGTATCGATGCATGTCCTACCAATGCGATACTTCCGGGGAAAGTCGTAGATGGCAGCCGCTGCATTTCTTATTTCACCATTGAGATAAAAGAAATGCTGATCCCTGGTGAAATGAAAGGCAAATTCGACAACTGGATGTTTGGTTGCGATACTTGCCAGGATGTTTGCCCCTGGAACCGCTTCAGTCATCCAACGAAAGAAATTAATTTTTCTCCGGTACCGGAAATACTGAATCTTTCTACCAAAGAATGGGAACAGATGACTGAAGAAAGTTTCCGTAAAATATTTAAAGAGTCTCCCCTGCGGCGGTCAAAATTTAAAGGCATACAACGAAACCTTAGCTTCTTAAAAAAAGATTAAAACATCCAACCGACTTTTAAAGATAACCGTCTTAACCTGTAATCATATCTTTCTGTAGATACAGGACACGGAGGAAAAAGACAAGGATTGGTAAATTCTGTTTCGTTTATAAGGTGCTTAAAGCTGTATCCGAAATTCAGTAAGACTCCATTGCTATTTTTTTTAAAGCCAAATTTATAGCCAAGTCCGCCGGCCCAATAAAGAGAGGAAGAATATTCGCCGGGATTCTCAAAATAATAAAGACCATTTTTTACCCAGGGGAAATTAATACCCACATCACCACTGAAATACAATGGAAGTTTGCCAGCTGGTAAAAATTTTGAAACAGAAACAAACAAGGGGATACTTCGTTGGAAATAATAATCAATACCGGTGCCAAGGCCGGTAAACCATGTTTTATACCTGAACCCGTTGATGGTTTGCAATTGAAATCCTGTGCCGGATTCTCCCTCTGTAATACCTGCATAATTCTGAGAGCTGAATTTCCATTCCTTCTTTTGTGCAAAAAGAGACGAACAACAGCAGAATACTGCCAGTACTAAAACAATTTCCTTCGCTTTCATCGTCATCTATTTACTTGTTCACCGAAATTTTGCTTTTTAGATCCAGTGTGGCCGGATAGGAATAGCCATATTGGTATAATCCATCATTTGCCACTACCAGCAGGTTGCCATTTAATGCGATGGCATCATAGGTTTCCATGTTTGCAACTGTCTTCTTCAATACAATATTCAAAGGATTAGCTGCATCATACATTTTCAAACCAGCTTTTCCATCGCAGATAAATAAGGTGTTATTGTCTTTGGTAAGGCCATAGGGTCCGTCCATAAGATAGGTTTTAGCCAGTGTGGGTAAATTGAGGTTGCTGATATTTACAACATCCAGTTGATTGGTATTACCCCCGCAGGCAGAACCTCCTCTGAGCGTTACATAAGCATAATTGCCATCAGCAATTACCGGGTCGCACCTTCTTGCATGTGAAAACTGCCCTTGTGCTACCGGTGTTGCCGGAATAGTAATGTCATAAATAAACATACCCGTCATGGAGCCGATAAAAAGTTTATTGTTAAAAGGATAAATAGTTTCAATATTCCAGCCAACGGATTGTGTGGCTGTGCGAACAGGATTGTTTGTAGTGGCGATATTGAAAGAAATAAGATTGCTGTTATTTACTGCATACAAGTAACTGTTAACGATTGAAAAACGGGCCATAGAACCGGCAATTCCAACTGTTGGGGCAGCACCGGTACTAAAAGTTCCACCGCTTTGTGAGCTGGAAAGAGCAATAAGATCATACATACACCTTCTGCAGGCAGCGTTTAAATCAACTGTCGTATCCTTTTTTGTCCAATCAACAATTATCATATTACTATCAGGAACAAAGCCATTGCTATATTGCCTGTCGGGAAATACTTTATTGATATGCCTTACAAAAC
>JAWXCO010000129.1:0-25248 GCA_034408705.1 Bacteroidota bacterium | reverse complement strand
TCCTGATGCAACAACGGTAAGTGTTGTTGTTCCGGCATTGCAAAGGATTGTGCCTGCCGATGCAGAGGCAGTGATAGCTGGAGATGCGTTAACAGTTATGGAATTTGTATTTGTTGTGCAGAGATTGGCATCCCTCACAGTAACGGTATATGTACCCACACTAACTGCAAATGAATTGCCAGACTGGAAAGCACCGCCGTTCAAGCTATACTCCAAAGATCCTGTTCCGCCTGAAGCAATCACTGTGAGTGTTGTTGCTTCACCATTACATATTGTAAGTGAACCCACTGATGCTGATGCCGAAATCACCGACGGTTGAGCTATATTAACCAGGGCTGATGCAGCTGAACAAGCGGGAGTGGCCACTTCTCTTGCAGTAACTGTGTATGTTCCAGCCGCCACCGTGAAAATATTACTTAGCTGGAAAGGAGCTCCGCCTGTGATACTGTATTCAACAGATCCAGCCGCTCCTGCTGGAGTAGCTGTCAATGTTGTTGTACCGCCGTTACAGGCAATGGTTCCTGCCGAAGCAGAAACCGAAAGGTTACAAGCAGCTGCGGGAAGTACCTGTATCGTTGATTGTGAAATATTATCGGCAGGAAGATCGCCAGACAAGGTACCCAATCCTGTGCAAACAGCGGTACCAGGTCCAAAACCTAACTGACCTGCAACTGTAGAGGGACCACCCACCGTATTTCCCTGTATTTTAATAAATATCTGGCGTTGTTGACCAACGGGAATAACATCGGTTCCATTACAAACAGTGATCACTCCGCCAGTGTTGGACAATATTGTCCAGCCGGCAGGTAGCCCTGTTTGTCCCGCATTGGGTAATGCGCTGGCTATTGCGATTGGAATACTGATCTGGGCTCTTACTTTGTTCACACCGATAGAAGAGACCGGTCCCGTATTACCAACCGTAACCTGCACATCCACCACACCGCCCTGATTGACTTGCCCTGAATTCAGGGTCAGGAGGTTGATTGATGCATTTGCCTGTCCGGATGCGCTCGAAACCGTAATAGCGCATACCAGCATCAGCATTAGCAATTTTATTAGTTTCATATTTTTTTAGTTTAGCTATGTGCTTACATTAGTTTGCGCTGAAGCCAGTAAGGGCAGAGTTATTACCAGTGGTAACATCGCCACCGCCGCTAACAAACACACCAAGGTTTTGGTTAGTACCGGTAGAAGTTGCACCCAAACGTGTAGCTACAAAACCTACCTGAGAAAAATCATTTTTTGCGATTACCACACCAGGTTTTGAAGTAGCTATGATATTTGCACCATCATCGCGGAAATTCCAACTACCGTTATTATTAGGAGTTCCACCACCTACGTTAGAATTACCATTAGTACCTGACTGGTTAATACCTGTAAGCGTTAAACCCGGAACAGTAATGCTCCAGCCTGAAAGTTTAGGAATGGTAACAGTGATGACGCCATTTGTAGAACCGCCTCCATTCTCAAGTACACCTATAAGGAAATCGCTGGCCTGGTTGGCAGCAAATAAAGCACCATCTATCTGAACGATCGGAGCAAGATCTGCACCTACAGTGAGGTTAGTAGGATCTGTCACGATTGCACCATCGCCAGCCACATTAGGGCGAAAATCAGCAAGCACTGGGTTTGCATTCCAGGCGTCTACTAATATGCTGCAAGTATTTAATGAGTCGTTTTGATACGCCAGGTTGGTACCAACAATACGGCTATTCAAATCTTCCCACGCAAGTGACTTTGTACCATTGTAGGTTGTACCTGTCCATGTTGTGGTAAAATCTCCCGCAACGATATTATTTCTGAAAACCGCAGAATCCTCAGCGTAGTTCACAGACACTGGTGCAGTAAGATTAGCACCTACTACAGCGTTATCAACAAAAAGGCCTCTCCAGTTATTCATCAGGATACTGTTCACTATTTTCAGATCAGAATTTCTTCTGACACGGGCACCTCTACGGTGAAGGAATAATGCTGTTGGAGCTACACCGGAAGCAGCAGCGTTGCTGTTACAACGGAAACCACCGATTTGGGTAATATTGTAGAATTTTGCGCTTGTTTTTGGTATTTGTCCATTGATACCGGTAGCACTGTTGTCAGATTCGAAACCTTCTGATTGTGATGCATCTGAGATATTTGGATCTTTGATTGACAATCCATACTGCACCGTTCCGCTATAACCGTTATCTGTATCAAAATCATCGTCTTTTCCTTTAAAGGCTACCAGGTGCTTTGCATTCACAGAACCACCAAACCATTCGAAGGCATCATCATCGCCAAACGAAACCTGTACATAATCAATAATAGTCCCATTTCCCACTGAGCCCATCGTTAATCCGTTGATCTCGTTATTAGCAGAAAAAATAAAACCGCTGTATTCAATACGTACATATTTTAATACGCCTGAATTGTCATTATCGTTAGTGCCACCATGGAAGTTGCGGGGATCTGCGTTTGACAGTCCTTCGATCAGGTTAGCAGTACCCAGGTTATGCCTGGCGCTCCCTAAAAGAAGTATACCACCCCATGCACCGGGAGTTCTTGATCCTGCCGCCTGACTGGAAGTGAATACAATGGGGTTACAGGCTGTACCTTCGGCGATCAGTTTACCGCCTCTGGCTACCAGTATTGATTTATTTCCACCATTGCCACGAATTACAGTACCTGGCTCAATAGTAAGAGTAATTCCGCTGTTAACATATACAAGCGCATCCAGTAAGTAAACATTATTGGCTGTCCAGGTAGTATTAACAGTAATGTCAGCGTTTATGGTTACTGTCGGTGCACCATAAGAAGTATTCTGTGGATTAAAATTGGTCCAGCTTTCGGTCCATTGACGATCGGGTGCCGGGGCAAATGCACCGCGATAGCTGGTGATATCCTGTGCGATAACAACTGTTGTTGTGCACAATACAGACAAGATAAATAGAAGTTGCTTTTTCATTTTTTTTAATTTTATTAAGTAATTGATTGGTTTTGTTGTTGTTTGTTGCTGGTTTAAAGTGTTGATTTTTGTTTGCTAATTCGGTTGCAGGTTTTTAGTTGTTTGTTTATAAAAAATTATTGTCTTTGCTTTTTTGCGTTTGTCGATTGAAATCAAAGATGTTTCGCCATTGTGGTAACTGTGCGTCGCTATTCTATCCAGGAAGAGAAAGGGTTCAGCGGTAGAGAAAAAAAATGTTTCCTTTACCGGGGAAGTAAAAGTTGTGGAGAACACAATAAGCAGGAGTAGTGTTGTTTTGGTCATGTTAAAAAAATAACAAGTGAATTAAAAGCTCAATCGTACTGCGAATTGTTTTCTACTTGTTTTCGTTGACAAATCTAAATGGCTTGTTAAAATCTATTGTTACGAACCGGTTATCAAATCAGAAACTTGAGATGAACAAATTCTAAACTCGACTTTCTATTTATTTCATACCCGTTACCAAAGGGCAAAATAATTTAATCTTCAAGTATCACTACTTAAAACGAATGGTAAACTTCGAAAGGAATGGTTATTTAAATTGTTTTTAAAATAGGAGCAGGATGCAAGGAGAAAAAATGAAATACGTATAATTGGCTACACGAAAAAAGATTCATTTTTTTAACCAGGGAACGAATGTAGAACCTGCATTTGATTTCCGTGCATTATGAAATGATAACCGAATTGTGAAGAAAAAATATTTTTGATACGCCCGCTTCTTGTTTATATTTCCTTCACAATTCGGTAACAAAAAAATTCCTTGTATGCCGGCGGCTCCATCTTTTTATACGCGATAAAAAAATTTAATTCAGCGGTCGTAGCTGTAGATCAGAATTTAAGCGTAGCGCTAAAAGTGAAAACCCTGGGAGATTTATAAGAAGAAAAGAATATGTCGCCAGTTGTATATGACTTGCTCTGATCATTATCGTAGTAAATACTTAAATTCTGGGCGAGGATATCTCTTGCGGTAAACTTTAGTTCAAGGGCGTTTTGTAAAAATAATTTTGATAGTTGGAAATCTGCAACCGTCCTCCCCTTCTCATACAGATCAAAGACTTCGTCCTTCACTCCCGCAACCGATAGCCTGTCACCAACCCTATTTACTGAGAATGTTGAGGAAAACCCAGCTTTTTCAGCACTATATCCAAAGCTTCCATTAATAAGATAAGGTGATTGCCCCTGCATCGGCCGCTCGGCAGCGAGTCGCGATACGGCACCAGTTCCTGAAATAAACGGCAACTGAACAGTTGACTTCATATAGGCGGCATTTGCTGATAAAGTAAACCTGGATAAAAGACCATCTTCTTTTCTTGAACCTACAAGCGTAGAAAGTAGTGTTCTGAACTCAGCTTCAAGGCCGTAAACTTCAGCCGATATTGAATTTGAGTAAGCAGCCTGGCTACCTCCCAACCCGACCCCCGGGATAAAAACGATCTCAATGGGATTCTCAAATTTTTTATAAAAAGCCGAAACAGAAAATAACTGAGCCCTGCCGGGGAAAAACTCATACCGGAAATCAAAGTTATCGATGAGGGCCCGAATCAATTTTGTGTTTCCATTGATTGAGTATTGCGCCTGGTAGTCATAAAAAAGGAAAGGCGCAAGCTCCCGGAATTCAGGTCGGTTAACCGTGCGGGAATAAGATAACCTGACATTCATTTTTGATGTAAGTGAATATACGAAATTAGCAGAAGGCAAAAAATCCGTTACGGTGGAATCGATCGTCAATGGTGGCAGGCCTGCTGATGCACTGGGTGAACTTAGCTTTTGATTAAAGCGCTCTATTCTCGCACCATATATCAATCTGAATTTCTTAAAGAAACGCTGGTCATTCATGATATACGCATGAAACGTCGTGGAAGACGCATCATAATCAGAGTTGTCCGTGGTGCCATCTCTTAGCAAAAATCCACCTTTGCCATTCTTCATTAGACCCAGGTGCTGTGTTAAAAAGATCTGGTCTTCCGGCAACTGGTTCAATGTAAAGTCATGCATGACCCCATTAGCCAAATAAGGAGCAAATCCCAACAACCTGCTTGTAAAGTCTCTCTCCCGTGCCTGATACCCAGCCCCAATCTTAAGAAAATTCTGAGAATTCTTCATAAAAGAATAGGGCTGTGTAATATCGGTTTTAATACTTTTTATATTCTCATCTGCTTTAGCAAAGAACATACTGCCTGCACCCGATAGTTGCGTTGGGTTATTGTTTATTAAAGCCCCGCCTTGCGTTGTCGAGTCTCCAATATATGAAGTCCGCGATAGATTAGGCACGTCTCTTTTTACTTTTGTATAAGCCGCCAGCCAATTCACTCTGGTTTTTATTCTGCCGACCTGGTGCTCACCGATCAACTGCGAAGAAAATATCTGGTTCGAAGTAAACCAGCTAACAACGTCACGTATAACTGTATTGGGATCGCTGTCAAGATCCGGAACGCCCTTTCGCTTAATAAGGCGGTTATCCGTATTGATGCTGAAGTTATTTTTCAGGATCAGGCTATTCCTGTTATTAATTTTAACAGAAATGTTACCCAGCACCGCTACAATCACTTCATCATTAAATATAGAATCCCTGAACTCGCCTCTAGGAGACACCACATTTCGATCACCTGCATTGAGGGTATAGCTTTTTTTATAGTTCAATGAAAAGAGTGCGCCCAAAAATTCTTTCTGATTTTTTTGGATATTAAACCCTTTTGTGAGCTGGAAATTATAGTCAGGTCCCGCATTCCTCTTTTTTACCCCCCACTTGTAATGTGAAAAAAGTTTGGCCAGTTGAGCATTCTGTTCTACGGGCAGGCTTCTTATTTCCATTGTAGAAGGTACACCCGCTGGTATCGCTCTTCGCCCATCATCAATACCAATCCAGTCTTTTTTCCCTTTATTTTCTGAAAAAAATCGTGTGTTGCCGGTGATCGTATTGTTCACGCCAATGCTATAACTGAGTGATGTAAAATTTTTCGAAGGAATTGACTTGGTGGTGATATCAATCATTCCTCCTGCAAAATCACCGCTCCGGTCCGGGGTCGATGTTTTATAGATAACAAGATTATCCAGTATCGCAGATGGAAAGATGTCAAAAGCAAATGCCTTACGGTCACTTTCGGTACTGGGCAATGGCGCACCGTTTATAAAAGCTGCATTATACCGGTCATTCAAACCCCGGATGATGGCAAACCGGTCGTCCTGAATACTTGCTCCACTTACTCTTTTTAACACATCACTGGTGCTCCTGTCCGGTGTTTTTCTAATAGTTTCAGCAGTGATCCCATCGCTCACACTTGCATTATTCTTTTGGGCAACCAGTAAAGAAGATACTGTTTCCCCGGCTGCTTTAGTTCTAGAAGCAGTTAACACGACTGCTTCTGATTTTTTTTCCTCCAGTGAAATACTGATAACCGTATTCTCGTCATTCTTTACAATGATCTCTTCGATGATCTTATCAGTATGGCCTACGTAGCTGCATTTCAGGGAATACGTACCGGGGCTAAGTTTACTAAAGGTAAAATCTCCGTTCTGGTCAGTTAGGGCCGATCGGGAATATTCTGTAAGAATTAGTGTAGCATTTGTCAATGCTTGTCCTGAACCTGCATTGATCACTTTACCGGTGATCTTACCATTTTGTGC
Organism: Bacteroidota bacterium; assembly: GCA_034408705.1. Classification (GTDB taxonomy): domain Bacteria; phylum Bacteroidota; class Bacteroidia; order Chitinophagales; family Chitinophagaceae; genus JJ008. Next base: position 18,665 of record JAWXCO010000129.1, on the reverse strand, counting down.
AAAAGCTGTGGTTGAAAAAATACAAAAAAGCAATACGCAATAAGATTTTCTCATCCTGATTTGGTTTGTGCAAAGAAAACCGATAATTGACTCATTCTTATTAAGAAATTGTTAACCGAGTATTATTTTTTTTCGTGCTTCTTCGATACAATACTTATTGCAACGGCGAACACTTTCAATAACATTAAAATAATGATTCGTTAAACGGGTCCTGGCAGATAGCGCAAGCTTCTTCACTAGCTTTACTTATATCATTAGGTTTGGCTTGATTTCCGCAAACCAGTTTTTATCCAGGCAGCAAACTAACACCATGAAAAAAATAAGGCTTTTTATTTCTTCTCTTGCAATTCTCTTTCTCAGTAAAATGGCCGTTTCGCAAAACGTAATGGTGAATATCCTCACACAGAAGTCAGGGATTGTCACCAAAAATGGAATTGTCTTTCTAGAAATAACAATCAATAATACCGACCCTTTAGCGTATATTGGTATTTACAGAATAAAGACGCAGCTAAGCGTTCCGTCGGCCATTGCCAGCATCGCAGCCGAAGGACATGTGTTGCCCACAGGATGGACCATCACCAGTCAGAATGATTCAGTGATCAACCTGTCAAACGGAAAAGACATGATAGCTGCGAACGATGCCCGTACACTACTGGTCGCTATCCGCGGTATGAAGATGGGTGGTCCTTCGACGATTTCCTGCCAGTTATCCTTTTCAGATGGTACCTCCCCAGGAACAGCGCCTGGTACCTTGCCGGGAGAAAATCCGGGAGACAACCGGTCTACCTCCACCATCGAGGTTACCGGGAAAAAAGGCTTTTAATAATAATTTTTTACTTCCCCTTGAATTATCAAAGTACTAAAAACATTTTTTGCTGAATTATTTTCCAATTGTTTCCAACTTCACTTTGGAACTGTTTTTCGAAACTCCTTCCCGAACCATTTGTTTAAGTTTAATGCGGATAGCCTTATTCTTTGCTTCATACTCCCGTATAAGTGTCCGCAGTTCGTTTAATCTTTCCTGGTAATCTTCGAATATGGTACAAAGTTCTGATTGCATGACCGCAAGATCTGCAGCAGGGAGGGACCTGCTGATCCTGATGTCCTGTATCATTGTACAAAAGTCCGAGTGTTTTCTTTTTAAAATGGCTTGCATCGTTCCGTGATTTCTATTAATTGAATGGTTAAAGTGCACCACTTGTCCATTATCCCCTGAATCATTAAATCATTTATTTTAAAGGATAGCTGCCTAACCTTGCTTTGATTTATCTATTTACCTCAGTGTGTTGTTTTTTCAAACAGTACAGTCTTCTTCTCGCTGCCATTCCAATAAACCAATACGTAACTGCCCGTGGCTATCCTGCTGAGATCTATTGTCGTTTGAAATGCATTTTGCGGAACTGCTTTAGATAAAACCAAACTACCTCTTATATCATAAACCTGCATACTAGATCCTGCTGCTGCTTCATCATGATCCACCGTTATAGAAAGACCTGCAGGATTTGGGTACACTCTCGGGTTTATACATCCCGGTGCTTCGATCGTGATCGTAGCGGAAGCGGTACAGCCAGCTGCATCAATGACCGGAAATACCCATGTGCCAGGCCCGCGGATAAATCTGCCTGTTGATTGATAAGGAACTGTTCCCCCGGAAACTATTACGCTGATTTCCGTTGTTCCTCCACATCGCATGATCCTGTCTGCCGTTGCGGACACGGTTAAGACTGCCGGCTGTGTAAGATTCAGCGCAGGCGTTGTTACACTGCATCCATTTATATCTCTTACTGATACGGTGTAGATTCCAACTCCAACAACAAAAGTATTACCAGGTTGAAAAGGTCCGCCATTCAGTCGATACTCTTTTGTTCCCGTTCCACCAGTTGCTGTTACTGTTAGTGTAACAGTGCCGCCATTACAGGAGATCGTACCCGTAGTTAATGAGGCAGTGATTACTGTGGGTTGTGTGATCGATATTGAAGCCGTGCCCGTGCAAAGATTAGCATCCCGTACCACAATGCTGTGAACACCTGCACCTGTTGAAAAAATGTTACTGGCCTGAATCGTTCCGCCATTCAAACTGTATTGATAGGGAGCTGTTCCGCCTGTTGCTCCAACATTAATGGTCGTTGTTCCGCCAAAACATAAAATTACCCCGGTAGTGAGTGTTGCAGTGGGCGAACCCGGTTGTACATTGATGTTAATAGTTGTAACAGCAGATATACATCCCGCAGCGTTTTGTGCTGTCAGGGTATGAGAGCCGGCGGCAACAATGTATCCCCCTCCAGGATAAGCTGAATAGACGCCACCATCCAGGCTAAAAGATAATCCGGTCGCTACTGAGGTTATCATGATCCTTCCGGTGGCGACAGAACAGGTGGGTTGTACGATACTGACTGTTGGCGCTGCTGGTGAAATCGGCTGGACATCAATGTTAGTATTCACTACTGCGGATACACAACCCGCAGCATTCTGAGCGGTAAATGTGTGAGCACCGGGTGATACCGTATACCCACCAGCTGGATAAGCAGCATAAGCGCCACCATCCAAACTGAAAGTTAGCCCTGTTGTGGAGGAACTAATTGTGATCGTACCTGTTGCTACTGCACAGGTTGGTTGTACGATAGATACTGTTGGCGATGCCGGTGTCAGCGGCTGTGCATCGACAATAATGTTTGTAACGGAAGAAGTACAGCCTGCAGCATTCTTCGCAACAAGTGTGTGTGCTCCCGGAACAACAATATATCCAGTTACAGGATAGATATTAAAAGGACTGCCATCCAGACTAAATGTTAAACCCGTTGTCACCGATGTAACAGTAAGGGTTCCTGTTGAAACAGTGCAGGTCGAATGTATAATAGTTACAACTGGCGCGGCAGGAGTTAAAGGTTGGGGATCAACTATAATATTTGTGATGGCTGATACACAACTACCGGCATTTTGTGCGGTTAGTGTATGAGATCCTGATGTAACAATATATCCGCCGGCCGGGTAGGAAGCATAAGGGCCGCCATCCAGGCTGAACGTTAACCCGGTGACCGGTGAAGTAATCGTAATAATACCGGTCGCAGTTGCACAAGTTGGTTGCAAAACATTTACAGTGGGCGCATCGGGCAACCCGGATACAGGAACTATCATTACGTTCGCTGATGCCGCTGAAGTACAGCCGGCAGCATTGGTTACGGTGAAATTGTATGTGCCGGGTACCAGTCCAGTGATGGTAGTGCTGGAAGTATTTCCTGTTATAGCACCTGGATTAATTACCCAATTTCCCGCTGGCAGATCAGTTAAAACGACAGAGCCCGTGAGCACAGCACAAGTAGGTTGTGTAATCAGACCTATTACCGGTGCAGTCGGCGTCACCGGTGGTTGGTTCACGGTGATGGTGGCGATTGCAGAGAGACAACCCGATGAATTTTGAACGGTGAGAGTATGCTGACCTGGTCCTGCGATATAACCACCTACCGGATAAGAAGCAAACGCAGCACCGTCAAAGCTGAATGTTAATCCTATTGTGGACGAAGTAACGGTGACCGTGCCAGTAGCAACAGTGCATGTTGGCTGTACAACACTGATCGTCGGAGCCGAAGGTGTAACCGGTTGAGGGTCTACTGTAATGTTTAGCACAGGTGAAATGCAATTACTCTCATTTTGAGCAGCAAGTGTATGCTGTCCTGCACTTACAATATAGCCACCTGGAGGATAGGCCGCATAAGTACCACCATCAAGACTAAAACTTAAACCCGTTGTAGAAGAAGTAATTGTAATGGTTCCTGTGGACACCAGGCAAGTAGGATGAACAATGCTTACTACCGGGGGCGGCGGCGCTCCCAAAACGGTGTTAATGACTACATCCGCAGATACAGACGATGTACATCCGGCAGCATTTGTTACAGTAAAATTATATGTACCCGCTGCAAGACCAGTAATAGTTGTACTGCTTGTATTTCCTGCAACAGCACCAGGGTTGATGATCCAGTTCCCGAAAGGCAATCCATTTAAAACCACAGAGCCTGTTGAAATAGTGCAGGTAGGTTGTGTGATCGTGCCAGGTTCCGGGGCAGCAGGCGTTACCGGCTGCGGGTCAATAATGATACTTGTCATTGTGGAGATACAGCCACTGGGGTTTTGAGCCGTCAATGTATGAGATCCGGGCGAAGCCAGGTATCCACCGGGTGGATATATTGCATAAGCACCACCGTCGAAACTAAAATTCAATCCTGACGTGGGTGATGTGATCGTAATAGTGCCATTGGCAGTTGTACAGGTTGGTTGTACAACGCTGACGATGGGTGCGGATGGTGTGACTGGTTGAGTATCTACTACAATATTGGTTACTGCAGATGTACAGCCACTACTATTTTGCGCAATCAAAGTATGCGCTCCCGGCCCTGTAACATAGCCACCTGCCGGATATGCAATATACGGACCACCATCAAAACTAAATACAAGACCTGACGTAGACGATGTGATAGTTATTGTTCCGTTTGGTATTGTACATCCTGGCTGTACAATATTTACTGTTGGTGCCGCAGGTGTTGCGGGCTGAGTATCCACCGAGATGTTTGCTACTGCAGAAATACAACCTGCTGTATTCTGGGCTACTAAGGTATGCGACCCTGCAACGGCGATAAAACCGCCGGAAGGATATGCAGCAAAGGCAGCTCCATCGAAACTAAAAGTGAGTCCTATTGTGGAAGAAGTGATTGTAATAGTACCAGTAGCAACAGTGCAGGTAGGCTGTACAATACTCACAGTTGGAGTACCAGGAGTAAGAGGTTGCGGATCAATCGTTATATTGGTGATAGCGGATAAACAATTGTTGGAATTCTGCGCTCTCAGTGTATGAGCTCCGGGCGATGCCACATATCCTCCCACAGGATAGGCGGTATAGCTGCCACCATCAAAACTAAAAATAAATCCCCCGGTAGGTGATGTGATCGTAATTGTTCCTGTTGCAAGAGTACATGTTGGTTGTATAATATTAACAACTGGTGCAGGTACAGCAGCCGGATGTGTAACAATGACCGGCGCCGAAGTAGCTGTGCAAGTGGGGTTCGTAACTTCTCTTGCTATAATTGTGTAGGGTGATCCTGCGGCATTCACCGTAAAAGTATTACTGGACTGAAAGGAGCCACCATTTAAATTATATTCAACGGTTCCAGATGCACCAGTAGGAGCGGCGGTGAGTGTAGTAGTACCTCCGTTACAAATTATAGACCCGGCGCTAGCCGACACACTCAGCGTACAGGGCAGCACCGCCAGAACCTGTATCGTTGATTGTGAAATATTGTCGGCCGGCAGGTCGCCGGATAAGGTACCCAACCCTGTGCAAATCCCGGTGCCCGGTCCGAAAGTCAACTGACCTGCAATTGTAGAAGGACCACCAACAGCATCTCCCCGTATTTTGATTAACACCTGTCGCTGCGCACCCACAGGAATTATATCTGTCCCGTTACAAACAGTGATTACTCCCCCCGTGTTCGACAAAATGATCCACCCAGCAGGCAAACCGGTCTGTTCGATATTGGGTGCCGCGCTTGCTATAGCTATCGGAATACTGATCTGTGCTCTTACTTTGTTAACGCCGATAGGAGAAATGGGGCCGGTATTACCGACGGTTACCTGCAAATTCACGTTGCCTCCAAGATTTACCAGGCCACTATTCAACGTTAAAAGATTAATAGAAGCGTTGGCTTGTGCAGCAAGTTCCGAAACTGAAGTAAAAATGAGCAGGAAAAACAGTAAGAATGGGAAAAGTCGCATAAACTCTAGTTGTGGTTTGAATTGCCAGGGAAAGGTTTAACAATTCGTCAGTGAAAAATGATTACGTTATGGATAAAGGACAAACATTACTTATTCTTTTGCTTTCTTTTTCAAGCAACCCAGAAAACAAACAACAGGTTGTGTTTATTAAAGAATGGATTGAAATAGTGGTGTAAATTAGGGCAGTGAAAACAGGAAGATGTTAACGAATAATAAACAAAATATTAATTAATTGACCGCTTTATTCCGTTTAAGAAATTGTTTACCTAAAATTAATAAAGCATTAATATCCGAAAGGTGAAAGAAAAAAATGCCGGAGGTCAATCGGAACATTAATTTTTGAAAAAGGTTATAGTGTATGGTTTGTCTTTTTATTCTGCCAGCGGTAAAACAAGATGCCATGTCTGAAATAATACATACGTTATTAAGCTTTGCAGGCATTTCCTCCTTTCTAATTTTCAGACAATTAGCAATATATAACAAACCACGAAGGGGTAAACCCATCGTGGTTTGAAAAAAATGTCGGCGATCAAGTAACCTGCTCAGAGATTGGTACCAGCATCAATCCCGGATAATCAGGTTACGGCTGCTAATTGTAGTCAGTTCTACTTCCTTTTCTACCTTTTCTTTTCCGGAACGTACACTGATCATATAACTGCCGTCTTCCGCTTCTTTCATGTTATAAATCCTAGCGAAATTTTCATCATTGATCACGGTGTCTATCAATACACCCTGGTGGCGGCCGGAGATCTGCAGATGAAGTTTCTTGTTCAATGGATTGCTGACCTGAAGCTGAAAGCCTGCTGGAATTTTACTTGTCAGCACAGAAACGTCAAAAGAAGGGTAATAAACGGGTTTGGTGTCGTAGTTCATAATACTCACCTGTGCCTTTACCATAAACGAACAAAAAATGAACGCTGCAGAGAAAATGAATTTAATTTTCATAAAAAAAGATTGAGGTTTTTAATAATTTATGCCGCAAAGATAAAACCCCGATATTACGTAGATGTTATGCGATCAAGAACATTACTTTAGGAATAAAAAGAAACAAGTAATATTTTTCTGTTAACAAAGAAATGATCTGTTGTATGAAACAAAATTTTCTTAAAATGTTGAAGCACTCCCGGTAATCACTAAGGTCGAATCTCCTGAACGGCTGCATTTGATTTCATGGTTCATAGTTTTCACTTATTAAAAAACCGACAACCGAAATAAAATACAAACTTTTATCGAGTTTGATACTGAAACATCGCCTTGGCAATTACTCTGAACATTTATCTTTTCCAAAACTGAAGACGACCGACAACGGGGCTTTACTGTCTTTACGTTCAATAGTCGCGGAGTACTGACACCCCTTCATATTACTTTTATTTTCGAAATGCTAAGAACAACAGGGAGTGTATTTGTAGTTTGCTTACAAAGTACTGCTTTAAAGGATTAGAAAAATTCGATCTTAAATTTATTTCAGGTAGCTTATAAAAGAATTTAAGCAAATCATTAACAGAAATACATTGGTTTTTAAGATAGTTGATTTAATATTTGCACTATTAAAAGAGCAACTTTCATTGCTCTTTTAATGAATCTCAAAAATTAGCTATCCCTGATCTGTAACCAGTATCACATCAAAATAAAATTGCTCAACACTACCTGACAATTCAATAGTACATCTGATAGGATAATCAATTTTGAAAACCCCTTTCTCTGCAAGTTTTTCCGGCAAAACGATAGTAGGGTTAACAATGAATACCGGCTGAAAATAGTTTGGATCATTGTATCCCAATATTGAATAGGGTTGTTGGATCACGACCCCTTTGCTGGTTACAGCCTTTATAGTTATGAACAATCCATTTTGTGAAAGACGGATGCTACATTCGCCCGGATGTTTCCATTCAAATAATGGGGTCAGTACAATTTTCTTTATCCGGAAGAATGAACCTAGTTGTGGCAATGTAAATTCTTTTATTCTTTCCTAATTTGTAAACCGAAGCCCCACGTCTCTTTTTACCAGGTCAGTCACTGCAATGCTATAGGTTGTTCCTCTGCCTGCTCTATGTACTATTAAATTACGGGTTGCCCCCAACTCTGATAAAATACGTTTTACAGTTGAATTAGGTATTTTTAATTTTTAAGCTATATCACCACTGCTGATACCTGGGTTATTGTCCACCATAGCATAGATATGCTGTTCCCGGACGCCCACAGTTTCCCGTTGTTCTTTATCTTTTACTTTTTGTAGTAACTGAGTTTGTATATTTTTCAAACAATCCAGAAAAAAATATACCCATCCTGTCACATCTTCTCCAGGTCTGTTATACTAAGCATCCATCATATTTTTATAGTTTACCTTTTTTCGATGTTCTATTTCATGCTCGAAGCTGACATACTCTATCCATACATAACCACTCTTCAATAGCAACAGTGTTGCCAGCAAATGACTCTACCTTCCAGTGCCATCCTGAAACGGGTGAATACTTAAAAAATCATACACAAATATGGCTACCCTTATCAACGGTTGCGTTGAACTATCATTATTATACCACTGGACAAGTTGAGCCATAGCCTCGTCTGTTGCGAGTCCCGGTAAGGTGGTATCAAAAATAGGTCTCTTTGTTCCATCTGCTTCTTTTCGTTGTACCCGGTTAGTGATCGTTTTTTAGTTCCCTTTATGGGTGCTATGCTTCATCAGTGTAATAAGCAGGTGCTTGATGCTACTATCAGATATATCGATATCACAATAGGACTCCCCAATCAGATTTAATGTATCATAATATCCTGCTACCTCTTGCTGATCACTTTCTCTAAGCTTTGAAATATTCAGGTTTTATATCAGGACTGCCACTTCTTTATCAGAAAGATGTGATCCTTCTATTCGGGTTGAAGCACCAATACTTCGAACTGTGGCAATTGATTTTAGTTCCTTTAAAGTTTGCTTTTCCCTGCGTTCAATAGCCAGCCATTGGGCATCGAAGCGGCCGAGTTGGCTTAACTCCGCATCAATTCCATCCAGTTAGCAGGGCTAAAACCCAGTGTATGTATTTTCATTCCATCCATATGAGACTATTTAAGACACAGATATACGAATTGATTTGATATAGATAATACGATTTGATACGTTTATAGACATTCAAGTTCATATTACCAAATGTCAGCCAGATCAATGTCAAAACATGTAATTTTTACTGCTGGATTATCCTGAATTAAGATTTTTATTAGATTACTCCCTATAAATCCGGCACCACCCGTTACAACAATATGCATGATATTAAATATGATGCAAAATAAAAAATAGAATCTAACCGTTTCATTTTATTTGTCAGTTTTATACTATTAAACTTAATATCAAAACACCAATAAGTCCTATAATTGAAATAGTTGTTTCCATTACTGTCCAAGACAAAAATGTTTGCTTTAATGATAGTTTAAAAAATTCTTTATACATCCAGAAGCCCGAATCGTTGATGTGAGAACCAAAAACACTGCCAGCCCCAACAGCCAGTACCATCAGTTCTGGTGATACTCCACTTGTTGCCACTAATGGAGCAACAACGCCAGCTGCTGTAATACCTGCAACTGTAGCAGAGCCAATCATAACCCGTAATAAGGCAGTTACAATCCATGCAAAAATTAGTGGCGGCATTTGCCATTTGCTGCTGAAGGATGCAATGTAAGCACCAGTACCGCTATCTATAATTACTTGCTTGAAAATACCACCAGCAGTAATTATTAAAAGTATCATTGCAATACCTGAAACAGCTTCATTCAACCATTTCATTACAGTTTCTATTTTTTTGCCACTACGTATTCCAAAATAATAAATAGCTAACAGCACTGAAAGTAAAAGCGCAATTGTAGAGTCTCCTGTAAATAGTAATATCCTTCTTATAAGTGTTCCTTCCTGTAAAAAATTAGCGGCTATTACTGCAAGAGTTATCAGTAAAACAGGTAATAATGCAATAACAAAACTGGGAAGGCTAGCGGGTAGTTTTTTTTCGGTTGAAATTTGTTCTGCTGAAGAAATGGCAGTTGCAGCAAACTTAAATTTTTGCAATAAATTCCCTAACACTGGTCCGGCAATAATTACAGCGGGTATTGTAATCAGGAGACCATACATTAATACCGTTCCCATATTTGCATGAAAAGCATTTACCAGCACAACTGGTCCGGGGTGTGGTGGCAAAAAGCAATGTGTTGTGGACAATGCCGCTGCCATAGGAATGGCCATGTATAATAAAGACAACCCGGTTTTTCGGGCAAGGGTAAATACCAGCGGAACTAAAATGATAAAGCCTGCATTATAGTAAAGCGGAATGCCGATTAAAAACCCTGTGAGTAATACTGCCCATTGGATATATTTGAGCCCAAATCCATTGATTAATGTTGATGCTATTTTTTCAGCAGCACCACTAATCTCTAATATTCTTCCGAGTATTGCACCAAGACATATAATTAAAACTAAACCGCCAAGTGTACTGCCCACTCCTTTTTCTACTGACTGTATAAGATCTTCCGGTCTCAGTCCCAATAATAATCCGGCAATAATAGCAACAATCAGTAATGATAAAAAAGGGGTTACTTTTTGTATTGTTAAAAAGATTTGAATAACTATAGCAAAGAGTATTATTAAAAATGTCATTACGGTATTTATCTTACTGTATTAAATAATGTTACGATATTTTCAATTGATATTGCTATTTCATCGCCTGATTTTAATGTAAAATCGCTGCCGGGAACAATGCCGGTACCTGTCATTATAAAACATCCATGCAGAAATGAGCATTCCCGGTAAACAAATCTTACCCGTTCTTCCGGAGTACGTTTCATCTGGCTGATGGCATTTTTATTACTAAACATTTTAACGTTGTTTCTTTTAATTTCCAGCTGAATCATTGTATTGCCATCCAGCGGCTGATCTGTAATATAAATACATGGCCCCCAATGCAGCACTGGCATAATAGGTTTTTGTTAGGGGAAGGTAAAGAGGATTTTTTCCTTCAATACTTCTGCTGCTCATATTATTGCCAATTGTGTAACCAACAATTTTGCATAATGAATTAACTACTAATGTAAGTTCTGTCTCTGGCACATCCCAGGTAGAATCTTTCCGGATATTCACTTTATCTCCATGCCCAACAATACGATTTGCAGTGGCTTTAAAAAAAAATTCCGCTCTTTCTGCTTTATATACTTTACCATAAAATTGGCACCGCCTGCCGCTTTGCTTTCATCCTGCCTGCCCACCATGCTTCTTAAATACGTAACACCACATGTCCATAATTCCTGCTGGCTACCCATGGGGGCCAATACTTCCTTTATCAATGATACATCCCCTGCCGATAAACTGCTGATTAAAGCTTTGGCATTTTGTAATACATTATCATCATTAATGAATGTATCCCAGTTTTCATATACAGTTTAAAACTTTCCGTTTTGTTCCATTACAATTGCATTGGTTGAATTGTAGAGTTTCAAGTTTAGTTATTTTTCCCAGTAAGGTACAAAGTTCATAAAGAAAAAACTATAGTGTATACTGGTTATTCAGCAGTATTTTTATCTCATTTTAATCCGCAGCACATACATATCATTCGATACAGACAATATTATTTCATCAGTGCTTAATGCACAATTGCTTGTTGAGTTGTCTAAACGTTGGATGCCTAATTTTTTACCAATACTGTTGAAAATATAAACACCACCGGAGCCTGTAAAAATACATTCCATTTTTATCTATCTTGAAACCATCAGGCAAACCATTCCAGCTTTTATCAAGCCCAGATGCATCATAAAACATTTTTCCATTAGTTAAGGAATCGCCATTTACATCATATATATACCATACCGGTTTTGCAGGGTCCCTGTTGGCAACTAATATTTTTTTTTGGAAAAAATGCCAAACCATTAGGCCTTGTTACAGAATCAACCAATAAAATAACCCTGCAGCCTTTTTTTACTTTGTAAACTCCGTTATGTTTTATTTCTTTTAATGAATCGGTATCATCCTGAGTTTTTTAACCATAAGGCGGGTCAGTTAAAAATAATTCGCTTGAGCTATTAAATAGACAATGATTCGGAATGCTTAAAAGTTTTCCCTCAGACTTTGAAGCCAAAGAAATATATTTTCTTCGGGCTTGTCCAATGGAGCAATCATCCTTCCCATTTATCTGTAGCCGTGCTGGCATAAAACAAGATTACCATCATTATCTAATGTTAATCCTTTACTGCCGGGTACTTTGCATTTACTTGGTGTTGTACCGGTTAAGCCGCTTGGTTAAAGGTAAATCTCATTTTCTTTTTCTTCTGTCCATTTGTAAAAAGTATTCATCGGTTGATCGCTGAACAAAAGTATTTTTTATTTTTCAGTCCATAAGGGACTTTCACTCCATTCAAAACCTTCGGCAAATATTTCTGGTTTTGTATTTTGAGAAATGATACTATCCAATGAAGCATCGTATTTTTTGATGGTGCTAATTGCTTTATACATTGCTGTTTGGTCTTTTTGTTGTGGATTGTTATTACATGATGCAAGCAGGGCTACTGAGATAATGATTACAAATGGTTTAATTGATTTTGCTTTTTGGATAGAACGCTGATGACACTGATTGAACTGATATTCAATGATTTTCTTTTAAGTCTGGTGTACCCGTAAATCTTTTGCTCAATAAAAATATATAGTAACAGTTGTTTCATAAAAAACCTCACCTCAACCCTACCAAAGAAAAGGGAGTTTAATGTGAATCTCTTGTTACTTCACTTCCACTGCTTCCCTGTAAAAAATCCAGGTCAGCACCTTTATCAGCTCCCATCACATGTTTTATATAAAGACTTACATAACCACGGCTGGCAGCGGGTTTGGGTGCAACCCATTTTGCTTTTCTTTTTGCCAGTTCAACATCACTAACATCCATGTGCAGTTTGCGCTGTGCCACATTCAGTTCTATCATATCTCCGTTTTGCACCAATGCCAGATTGCCGCCAATAGCCGCTTCCGGTGAAACATGCAGCACGGCAGTACCATAGGCTGTGCCACTCATTCTTCCGTCTGAAATGCGCACTATGTCTTTTAGGCCTTTCTGCAATAATTTTTTTGGCAATGCCATATTGCCAACCTCTGGCATTCCGGGATACCCAACAGGGCCGCAGTATTTCAATACCATCACACAGGTTTCATCAATATCCAAATCAGGATTATCAATTCTAGCATGATAATCTTCTATACTTTCAAATACAACAGCCCTACCCCTGTGTTTCTGTAAAGCAGGATTTGCAGCAGAGGGTTTTATTACAGCGCCATTTATTGCTAGATTTCCTTTAACTACTACACAACCGGCATCGGTTTGTATAGGGTTTTCATATCTGGCAATTACATCTTCATTGTAACAGTCAGTATTTCCCTTGATATTAACATGGTGATTTTTACCGGATACAGTTATTACATTTTTGTATAAATGATTTTTTAATTCATTTAATATAACTGGTAAGCCTCCTGCGTAATAAAAATCTTCCATTAAATATTTTCCTGATGGTAATAAATTTAATAGTAAAGGAATTTTACTCCCGATGGTATCAAAGTCTTCTAATTTTAAATCAACGCCAATTCTTCCTGCAATGGCGATAAGATGAATAATAAAATTAGATGAGCCGCCTACTGCGGCATTTATTATAATGGCGTTTTCAAAAGCTTCTTTGGTTAATATTTTGTCGATGGTTAAATTTTCTTTTACCATTTCCACAATTCTTCTGCCGCTTAATTGTGCCATTTGTTTTTTTCTGCTATCTGCAGCTGGTATTGCAGCTGCTCCTGATAAAGTGAGTCCCAATGATTCCACCATACATGCCATTGTACTTGCAGTACCCATCGTCATGCAATGCCCAATACTACGGCTCATACAACTCTCTGCAAACTCACAATCTTCTTGCGTCATCTTTCCCATCTTCATATCTTCATCAAACTTCCATACATGGGTACCGCTGCCGATTGTTTGACCTTTGTATCTTCCATTAAGCATTGGTCCCCCTGGAACAACAATAGTTGGCAGGCCAACACTTGCAGCACCCATAACAGTTGATGGTGTTGTTTTATCGCAACCTGTTAATAACACCACTCCATCAATTGGGTTTCCCCGAATACTTTCTTCCGTATCCATGCTGGCTAAATTTCTAAATAACATGGCAGTTGGTTTCAGCAATGTTTCCCCCAAACTCATTATAGGAAATTCCACAGGAAAACCGCCGGCTTCCAACACACCACGTTTTACCATTTCAGCATGGTCCCTAAAGTGTGCATTGCACGGCGTTAGTTCGCTGAAAGTATTGCAAATACCTATTACCGGCCTGCCATCAAACATATCATTTGGCATACCCTGGTTTTTCATCCAGCTCCGGTAAATAATTCCATCTTTCTCTTTTCTGCCAAACCATTCGTGGCTTCTTAATTTTTTTTCCATAATTTATAATTTATTTCAATCATACAAGTTTGATAAGGCAAACATTTTGAATGTAAAATTTGATATAATACAGCTCTGTTCGGACTCAGGAATTACTTTTTACGAATTTAAATACGGCTATTTGACCTTTTGTTACTATTTCATCAGCATCAACAATAATCAACTTTGATTTAGCAACCAGGTTAAGTATATTCAGGGCAAAAGTATAGGCTGTCAATAAGGTTGAGTTTGCTGCCAATGTAATTGTATCACTGTTATTTATTTGCAAATCACCGAGCTCAGTTCCAATAAGCAGGCCACTCAGGTAATAATAATTTTCTTCTTCGGTAAGTTTATTAAACAAAATATTGGTGCGCACTAAAAAACAATTGTGAAGAATATTTGAATGCCTGCTAATTAATACTCCTTTTTTAAAGTTTTCAAAATTTTTTGGTTCATTAAGCCCCGCTCCTTTTTTAACTGAGAGGGCCAGGATTGTATTTTTACTTAGTGTGTCAAATATTTCACCTGTCATATACGTTTTAAAATCCACAATTTTTCCATCTTCAACTTGTATATGCTTTGAATGTGTCCCGGGAAAAAGATATAGGGAGCTTTTGGAAGAATAGCATCCTGCCAATTTCGTTTCTTCTCCTCTCATAACATCACGTTTACTTGTTGCCCCGGAAATAATAAATATCAGGTGTTTAAAACTGGCATCTGAATTAATAGTGTATGTTATTAAATCAGACCCCTCAGCATTTAAAGGAATACTTTTATACGCCAGTTCCACCATTCCAATAGAGGATGAGGCCATACCTGAAATTATTACAGGAACCCCATCTAATGAAACAGACACCTGTTTTTCAATTTGCCTGATTTTATTAGCTAAGAAATTTTTATAAAAATCCGGTCGGGTATTGTCAGATGTATTTTGTTGCCATAATTTATAAGTGGATGCAATACCCTGTCCTGTACTCACCTCTGCCATAACACCCAGGTCTATGGTATTTATAAGCTTTAAACGGAAGGTTGAAGTTCCCCAATCGCAACTTAAAAAATATTCAATATTCATAAATAAATAAATTTTCAATAATCATTTCTATCAAACAATCTGTTTCTGAAAATTGCAAGCCTCATAATTGTCTTTAACTTAATAGTCTATTTCTTTACCTTTGAAAAACTGTTTACAATACTTACATCATCCGTTGCTCTTTCACCAGTTCAAAAAATGAATTGACAGCTTCAAGTGCAGTTTTACTTATAACACCAAATCATGTCTTTAGTTCCTACTGTTGCCTCTTTGTCTTTATTGTTTTTGGTGGCACAACCATAACAGATAACAAGACCACATAATACAATGACGGATATAATACTTTTCATAATCATATATTTAACATTAAAAATTTATTACTAATATTTACAACCAAGAACTTTCACATTTGTGATTGATTCATCGGGTATAATTTGGTCTTTGCTTTAATGCTAAAAATATTATAAGGTACAATTGTGCAACGTAACAGCAGCCAAATAGTACCCATCAGTTTGTTACCAAATCCTTGTTCACTTCTATACGCTCCACTTTACCTACTAAAAATATATAGCACAACGCACCAGTAATACCGAGGCTGCCAACGAAAATAAGAGCCGGCGTAAAACTGCCATCACTTACCAGGAATCCAATAATCAATGGAACAAAGATTGCGGCAAGCCCACCGATAAAATTGAATACACCGCCTGTTAAACCAACTAAATGTTTAGGCGCTAATGTTGAAACAAACACCCAGGTAATTGATGCAAAGCCATTTCCAAAAAAAGCAATACACATAAACATAATAATGAGTGCAGGGCTGCTTACATAATTAGCCCCGATAATTGATGTGCTGAGCAAAAGTCCTGTAATGACGGGCACCTTACGGGCCATGCTTGTTGACAGTCCTTTCTTAATCATATAATCTGACAAGAAACCAGATAGCAAAACACCTGCAAATGCAAAAAGAAAGGGCACCGAAGCTAAAAAACCTGACTTAATAAAATCCATACCCCTGTATTTTACGAGGTATGTAGGAAACCATGTAAGAAAAAACCACATAGTGCCAGCCAAAGAAAACTGGCCAAGATAAATGCCCCATAATTTTTTATGACTGCATACTTCTTTGAGATCACTCCATTTAAAAGGTTGTGAAGTGCTTTTATTGTTTACATTTTTCCTATTAATAAGGCCTCCGCCTTTTTCTATGTATTGCAGTTCAGCTTCATTCACCGTGGCATGTTCAAGCGGATCACGGTAAAAGAAATACCAAACAATGCCCCATACAACCCCAACAGCCCCTGTGATAATAAACAGGCCCTGCCATCCAGCATAATATTGCAATGCAGTAAGTGCAGGTGCAAGAAATGCAAGGCCAATAAATTGACCGGAAGTATATATAGCAATGGCTGTTGCCCTTTCTTTATCAGGAAACCAACTGGTAACAATTCTATTATTAGCAGGATAAGATGGTGCTTCAAAAACACCAATCAGCAGTCTCAAAATAAACAATACAATAAAACTGGTAGCAAAGCCCTGGGCAATTGTTATTACAGACCACAAAATCATACTGAATGCATAAACTAACCGGGCACCATACCTGTCGGTCATGATACCGCCAGGTATCTGCAGTATTGCATAGGTCCAACCAAACGCAGAAAAAATATACCCTAATTGCACCGGCGTAAGTTTAAGGTCCACCGTTATCATGGTTGCTGCAACAGAAATATTACTTCGGTCCATGTAGTTGATAACAACATTTACAAAGATGGCAGCAAGTATGGTGTACCTCTTGCGTGTAGGTTGCAGCGTTAATTCTTTCATATTATAAACAATTAAACATAGTTGGGCAAGATTTAATATTGTTAGATAAGTCTGAGTATTTGTTTACCAACTTTTTAAATGCTATTAAGCTTTTGTTGTGTCACTCACTTCTACGTTCTGATCATTATTCAGCAAGATGCACTCAGTATTATATAAAATATCAGCCCTTACCATTCAGCAACACTGCCATCTTCATGCCGCCATAATGGGTTATGCCAGTTGTGGCCTACCTTTTCCATTTTAATCACATGCTCTTCATTAATTGTTATACCTAACCCCGGCCCCGATGGAATTTTTACAAACCCCTTTTCATAACTGAAGACCGATTTGTCTGAAATATAATCCAGCAGATCGCTGCCTTTATTGTAATGAATGCCCAGACTTTGTTCCTGTATAAAAGCATTATGACAACTTGCATCAATCTGCAAACATGCGGCTAAAGCTATTGGCCCAAGCGGGCAATGCGGTGCTGCCGCTACATCAAATGCTTCTGCCATGGAAATAATTTTTTTACATTCTGTTATCCCACCGGCATGTGAAAGGTCAGGCTGAATTATATCAACATATCCATCCATCAAAATCTTTTTAAAATCCCATCGTGAATACATTCGTTCGCCTGTAGCAATTGGGATAGAGGTATGATGTGCAATATCTCTTAGCACCTCATTATTTTCTGGCAATACAGGTTCTTCAATAAACATAGGATGAAACTGTTCGAGTTCTTTTGCCATCACTTTTGCCATCGGTTTATGCAAACGGCCATGAAAATCTATACCGATACCAATTGTATTTCCAACAGCATCTCTTACGCTTGCCACTCTTTGCAGTACCCGGTCAATTTTATCATACGCATCTATGTATTGCAGTTCCTCCGTAGCGTTCATCTTTATTGCTGTAAAACCATTTTCTACCGCTGCTTTTGCTGTATTGGTTACATCCGAAGGTCTGTCGCCGCCAATCCATGAATACACTTTTATACTGTCCCTCGCTTTTCCGCCCATTAACTGGTAAACTGGCGCATTAAAATATTTGCCTTTAATATCCCATAATGCCTGGTCAATACCGGAAATAGCACTCATTAATATTGGGCCACCCCTATAGAATCCGCCGCGGTACATCGTATTCCAGTGATCTTCGATATGCATGGGATCTTTACCGATGAGGTTTTCCATCAGTTCATCTACGGCGGCTTTCACTGTAGCAGCTTTGCCTTCAATAATAGGTTCACCCCAACCAACTATATCAGCATCCGTTTGTACCTTTAAAAATAGCCACCGTGGCGGTACCTGGTATAATTTATAACCCGTTATCTTCATTATGATTTTACATTGGTTTTATATTGCACAAACAAATTGTTGTCCCTATCAATAATCATGAGAGATGAATTAAATAACTTCCTTTAATAGCGACATATCTCATTGCTTAATTGTAACTATTAAAAATAAAATTATTGATGTACAAAACCGTACTGCACTGTACTGGATGAAAAAAGAATGAAAAACATTTGGAAATGGGGTACCTGGTACTGGATTGACAGATAATTTGGCTTTGAATTACTTGTTACGCAAATACAAGTTTACTGTGCGAGATTATTAAAGCAGAATTAATAATAATGCCCTCTAATTATT
>JAWXCO010000128.1:0-3339 GCA_034408705.1 Bacteroidota bacterium | reverse complement strand
GGAATTCCCAACTTCCAGCTTTCAATTTCAAAATCGCGCATAAAATCATACACACGACCTGGAATAGTGCCGAAGTAATGATCTTCTAATTGTTGTCCACGTGCTGGTGAATGACCAAACACCGTGCGTCCTGCCATTACCAAATCTGGCCGGGCATCAAACAACGCCTTATCAACAGCAAAGTACTCTTGCTCAGCTCCTAATGAAGCAACCACATGCTGAATATCTTTATCAAACAATTGAGCTACCTGTGTTGCGGCAAGATCAATAGCTTTCAATGCTTTTAGAAGCGGAGACTTTGTATCTAATGTTTCACCCGTATAGGAAACAAAAATAGTTGGTATACTGAGTGTTTTACCATATAAAAACATGGGCGAGGTTGGATCCCATGCTGTATAACCGCGAGCTTCAAATGTGCTGCGAATACCTCCACTTGGAAATGATGAGGCATCGGGTTCTTGCTGAACCAATTCACTTCCTTTAAATTTTTCTATCCCCGAAAGGGCATCAAAAAATGAATCATGCTTTTCGGCCGTGCCACCTGTCATTGGCTGAAACCAATGCGTAAAGTGGGTTACCCCTTTAGTGATTGCCCATGATTTGGCTGCTGAAGCAACTGCATCGGCAGTGGTCTCATCAATCTTTTCATGATTTTTTATGGCAGCACTAACTTTTTTAAAGACAGCCGGTGCCAAAGTAGCCCGCATTTGCTCCATGCCAAACACATATTCTCCAAAAAATTGTGAAATGTTTGGAGTGATTGGGTCTACAAGAACTTTGGGGCGTTCATTAAGCTTTTTTAAAGCTTCAAAACGTAGTTGAGCCATAGATAGGGTGGTTATTTTTTAAAACAGATTACCTCAAAAGTATGAGTTTTTTTGCGCAATATGGTTTGTCTGATACCCATATTTTGTAAAAAATAGTTTGCATACGTTTGAGAAGGTTAAAAATAACCCCTAACGATAATTAGTCTTGGCCTCTGGTTTTTACCGCTTCGAATTCCTGATCATAATCCATCCTTAGGGTTCCCATCCAACGATCCCACCACAAAAAGTACAACCCATAATTACCTTTAAAGTATTGATGATGTTGATTGTGATTTATCGATGTGTTTATCCATTTACCAATGCGAGTTTTCGTGAACCCTTTTGGATAAAGCTCATACCCGAGATGGCCATATACATTGTAAACCATCATAATTAGAAGGAACAAGGCTATTGCTAATGGATGCACTGGCATGATGAAAGCGATGACAACAATTATCCCGGCTTCAACGATCGCTTCAAGCGGATGAAAGGCAAAAGCTGCCCACGGAGAGGGATTGGTTGACAGGTGATGCACCTTATGAAAGTATTTAAACACCGAAGGATGATGCATCAAGCGATGTGTCCAATAAAAATACGTATCATGAATTAGCAATATAATGCCGATGCTGATGAAAAAATAGGCGCTTCCAAACTCACCAAAGTTGCTATATAACTGGGAGTAACCGCGGAGGGGCGTCATGAATAAGACATAGCCCACCAAAGCAAAAATGAGCGCTGTGACCACCGAAAACAGAATCTCCCTGAGGTAATCTCCAGATATTGGAAATCGAAGCTGAATCTTCTTATAACTCCACGATTTTCGTTTAATCTTATAAAAAACAAAGAAGGCTAAAGCTGCAATGATCAGGTATCTAAGCAGGATAACCAGAAAAATTACAACAAATCCCCTCTCCGCAAACGAATTCATACTGTAAGTCTGGTAAAATTTTCAGTACCGGTAAACTAAAACCCATTTTTTTCGTATTAGGGACAGAATATTAATTTTTTTTGAATAGGTATGATCAATTTAACAAACCTGCGCTCCAATTTGGCAATTATCAAAATGGAGGCTCCCTACCTAAAGAATTTCAATCTCGCCCTAATTAATTGGGAATTGAATCGTCAGGAAGATCGAAAAGGATCTCCTATTAAAAAAGAAAGAAAAGTCTTTAGATAATAAACAATAAGAACTCGCACCTGATGGCTCAGCCGCGAGTTCTTTTATTTTTTTAACTGCTGTCTTTAATTCGATTTTTTGACTGAGCCACCGCTGCTCGAACTTGTATTAGTTTTAGCTGGTGAGCCCCGATATTTAATACTTCCCCCACTGCTTGCATGGGCTGTAAGTTCTTTTGAAACTGAGATCTTAGCACTACCACCACTACTTGCACTGGCATGTCCGCTTTCACTTTCCAATCCATACGCATCAATTTCACCGGCAGTGGCTACCTCAATTTCAATACTCTTTGTTTTACCTTCTAAAACAACATCCCCAGCACTTGATGCATCGACTGAAACAGACTCCGCATCGATAGACAATTCAGCAGAACCTGCACTTGCTGCACTGATGTCCATGCTTCTGGCTTTTATAGTTTCATCCGAAAAAATATTGGCAGCAGTACTTACATGAATCTTGTTCACTGAAACATAGGTAACATATACCTTCACATTCCTGTTGCGATACCTTCCATCGCGCATGTGAATTTTAAGATAACTACCGCTTACCTCGGTAAGCACATTCGAGAGATCAGTACCCGATGCCTCTACTTTTACACTCTCTTTATCGCCTTTCTTTAGGTAAACATCTATTGCCTCTGCTGCCTTTATGCCGGTAAAAGAACCAACCGACCTAACTTCACTTTCCTGACCCCAGGCGGCAATGAGAACCAAACAAAGAGTTATAACACTCCAAAACTTTTTCATATGCATCCTAATTTAAATCAATGACAGCCGCCATAAAAATAGGTTGCTTCATTTGGATAATCCTGACTTTTTTTATCATGGTGTAAGAAATATTGAATTTTTACTATAAATTTCGAAGATAGTCTAGCTAATTTCGCAATAAACTTATACCGTTATGATTAAAGAACAACTAAATGTGTTAATCAACCTGGCAGCCAGCGATCGCAATGTAGGCGAAAAAGAAGCCAAAATAATTCACATGATCGGCAAGGCGAATGGCCTTACAAGAGATGAAGTTGAGACGATGATGAAAACTCCCAAGCCAATTGGTGACCTGAGCATTCTAACCGAAGATCAGCAATTTGAAAATCTTTATCACCTGATTCAATTAATGAAAAGTGATGGGCAGGTGTTTAAAAGTGAAATTCATTTCTGTGAACAAATAGCCGAGAAGCTTGGATACAAAAAAGGTGTTGTTGGTGAGCTTTCATCTAGAATATATGCTGATCCAACTATTACAGCCGACCGCAAAATGTTAATGGATCGCGCCCATAAATTCCGAAAATAGAAACTAAGATTTGATATTGTTAAGGCCTGCTAAATAGCAGGCCTTTTTTATTTCTTCTCATAT
>JAWXCO010000127.1:0-17507 GCA_034408705.1 Bacteroidota bacterium | reverse complement strand
GGAAGTAGGAAGTAGGAAGTAGGAAGTAGGGAGAACATAAAACTTGCCTACCGGGTTTGGAGTTTGGGTTATAGTTATTCTCGTATTGAGTTCAAGAGTATATGCCGGCAAGAAGAAGTTAATTGTACACTACCGCAAAAATATATTAACTTCTCCGGCGATTTTGCATAGCGCTTAGAAATGTGATGATAGCACGAAACTTTAAACGTTGAACCTTAAACTTTAAACTATTCCCGCCCCTTTTCATATCATACTCCAGCGAAAGAACCAGGTGTTGCTCAGTTTTCTGAAGATTAGGGCCATCGTGAATGGCCGGGAAATCTATCCACTGGCTGATACAAAGCCGGTAGTGATACCTGTAATGGAGAATAACCCCCGCATCGTGATTACGGATGGCTACCATATTACCAAACCACTGAAACTGGTCTATAATGATATACCGGCTTACTGTTTCAAGGTAGTATGTGCTATTACTGACCGCCAGTTGCTGTTAGGATTTATGGTATTGGCTATTTTATATCTCTCCGGTTTATATACAGGGCTATTGGTATTGAAATTTTTCAGCTTTCTCCCGCTTGTTTACCTGTTGTTGTTTTATTATCTGAACCGAAAGGAATTTATACGGCTGATTCCGGTTATGAATTAGCTGACTGTTGCGGTGCGGAATCTGTAATTTCTTTGAATGCTTCCAAGTGCCCTTTTTTAAAGGATGGCCTGGTCAAAACCCAATTAGTTTTATTTATCCTTTGTTCGCAAGACAAGCTGGTTTATTTTAGCACTTGATGTCAAGAAAGAAAATACTCTGGCTCTGCAGCTGGTATCCCAACAAAAAGGGACCGTTTGATGGTGATTTTATTCAACGTCATGCCCGGGCAGCAGCATTGTATAATGATATTTACGTACTACACGTGGCCGGGGATGTTTCAGGAAAGACCGGGCAAACAGAAGATGTAATTACCAGGACAGAAGGATTGACCGAACATATCGTTTATTACAAGCGGTCTGCTTCTTTGGTGGGGAAACTATTATCGCATTACCGCTGGCTGTCATTATCCAAAAAAGCGATCCGGGAATACATTCGTAATCATCGCCAGCCAGACCTGGTTCATGTGCATGTTCCTATAAAGGCCGGAATTGCAGCATTATGGGTTAAGAAAAAGTTTAGTATCCCCTTTGTTGTAACAGAACACTGGGGAATTTATAACGAGGTGGAAGTACTAAATTATACAGGGAGGCCAGCGGCTTTTAAACGCTACACTGTAAAGATATTCAGGGAAGCTGCCCGATTTATCAGTGTAAGCCGCTACCTGGCCGAAGGAGTGAACCGCCTGGTAACTAGCAAAGCATATACTGTAATTCCCAATGTAGTAGATACGACCTTATTTAATTATCAGGATCCACAACAGTCTCCTTTCCATTTTATTCACGTTTCTAATATGGTACCGCTGAAAAATGCAAAAGGGATATTGCATGCATTTAAATTGTTGCTCCAACAAAGCAGTGGTGCCGATGTACGGCTGATTATGGTAGGATATGCAAATGCAGAGATCCGTGAGTATGCCAGCGAATTGGGTTTGAAGGATGCCAGTCTTTCTTTCCGTGGCGAAATTACTTATCCGCAGGTGGCTGTTGAAATGCAGCAATCCCACTGTCTCCTGATATTCAGCAATATTGAAAATTCACCCTGTGTGATCGGTGAAGCATTTTGCTGTGGTGTACCCGTTATTGCAACAGCAGTAGGAGGTATCCCGGAATTGGTAAATGAAAGCAATGCGGTCCTTGTAAAGCCGGGTGATGAAAAGTCTCTTGCGGTAACCATGCAGCAGATGATGGTTCGCTACGCAGCATATAATCGCAAAAAAATAGCTGAAGATGCAATAAGCAAGTTCAGCTACCTGGTGACCGGTAAACAATTCGATGAAATTTATTCAGCTACTCTCCGTGGAAGAGACTAGTTCTTCAATTTTTGTATCAGCTCAATATATTCTTTCATGGCATCGGTTGTTGATTTTCCTTTTAATGCAGCCCATACTTCATACTTAGCTTTTGCCACAAAGTCGAAAGGATTGGAAGGTGCCTCGGTATTGACATCACCTATACTACCTTGTTTATACAATGAATACAACTGAAGTAATGTTTCATTGCTTGGTTTAACAGGTAAATTTTTACTGTCTGCAGCGGCCTCTTCAAACTTTTCTTTTAATTCCATGTTGGTTTTTTATTTTACTTTTTTCTGTGGGGTTTAAAATGAAATAGCCTGCAATGTACTACTTCGGTTTTTAAACAGGCTGAATCACAGATATTGTTACTTATTTGGTCCGGGCATTGTCGATAAAAATACTTTGCACCATTTTTTTATCATTAATGGTTTTGTAAAATTCATCTATATATGAAATCGCTTCTTTCTTCACCTTTGCCTGTAAATAGGTGCAGTTGTTGATCAGTGCCACAATGCTTTCCTTTTTGTTCCTGAAAAAATCAAGGGTGGTTTGTAATTCTGCCATGGTTCTCGGAAAGCCCCGGTACACTCGTTCGGTTACTGTTTCTGTGCCCAGCAGTTCATTGGGTGTAGCATAGCTGGCATTTACAAAACCGGAGTGGTCAAAATCATATGGCACCGCGTAGGGCAGAGAAGCAGGGTTTTTTTTGTCATAGATCAGCCTGATATTATGATTGTTGGGTACTGACCAATCACCGTTGCTGATGAGGTATTCGAATACAGCCACTTTGGTCATCAATTCCCGGTCAGTATTTTCAGTGGCGTAACTTGCTTTGCCTTTTTTGATGCAATCATTCCTTAGGGCCATGTCAGCATCGTCCTCAATCAAAAAAGCATATTGTGCAAAAGGCTTGACTTTATTCCGGGTGTCGTTGTAATTCACTTTCAATAGCCTTACCCGGAAACTTTTATCATCGAGCAGGTTATACATTTTATAGATCAGGTATTCTTTTATTAAAAGTTGCTCATCATTGCCATTGGAGCCACACCCAATTACGAGTTTTAGTTTGCCAAGGGGGGAAAGCCGGGGTGAAGTGAGGGTTTTAAAATCCACCATGATCGGCGGAATATTACAATACTCCCTTCTGAAATGGCCCCGGGGTGCTACAGATACCGGTTCTTCGATGACGGAATTGTCCGCAAACTTTAAACTAACCGTGGCAGGCTGAAACATGTCCACGCCTTTTTCTTTCTGCATTTTGACAATATCAGTAGTCAGTGTCATTTCGATCAATGCGTCTTCGGCGAAGAACTTAACACTATCAATTTTTTGGGCCTGTGTCAGCCAGCTGGTGGCAGAGAGGCAAACGAGGAAGATCCATTTTATTTTTTTCATAACAAAGGTGGTTAACATGGTTGGTAGTTCCGATAATTATCGGAAGGAAATTACAAAAGAAAATTCAATAATATTCTTTCCTCACAAATCCTATTTCAGCAGTTCCGGTATAACGGTGCCGACTGAACCGCTGGGCATCTGTATATGTAACAAAGCTGCTATAGTCGGCGCAATATCAGTCATATAGGTTTCCCGGTTTGTTTTTCCCTGTTTAATGCCCCAGCCATACCAGAGCAAAGGTATATGTGTATCATAGGGATTCCACAGGCCATGGGTAGTACCTGTATTACTCCACGCATCAATATAACCGGGCTTGAGTATCACCTGTATCTCCCCGTTTCGACGGGGATAGTACCCATTATTCAGCATCTTGCGGATAGTGGCAGGCAAGGGAACTTCATTCAGGTTTTCCATGGCAAAAGCCCTGTCGATACCCGGTTCAGCGTATAATTTTTTTACCAGCCAGTCAATCACTTCTTCTTTATCTACTTTGGCAGAATCAAGGGAAGGATGGTTCAGGTGTAACTGGTAGTTGTCATCAGCTACAATTATATTTTTTATACCATATTTTTCGGCCAATGTCTTATTAAAGTTGCTCATTACTGTATTCATATACACCCGTCCGCCTGGTAATTTATTTTCCAGCATAAACTCGGGAGTATGTGCCACGCCATGATCTGCTGAAAGAAAAACCGTGTATTGCCCTTTACCAACCTTGCTATCGAGAAAATCAAGCAGGTTGCCCAATTCTTTGTCTAAACGAAGAAATCCATCTTCCGTTTCAATGGAATTGGGACCATAGGAGTGGCCGATGTAATCGGGGGAGGAAAAGCTGACAGCCAGGAAATCAGTAATATTATCAGCCCCGAGTTGTTCTGCAACGACTGCTGATTTGGCAAATTCAAGGGTCAGGGTGTTCCCCATCGGTGTAGTCGTAATTTTGCCATAATCCTTACCAATATATTTTTTCAGGCTATCGTACGGAAATTTATTGTCGCCCAGTGCTTTGGCCTCATATGATTTTTCATCCGTTGTGCTGTTGATATAAGTGGATGCGGGGTACAACAAATTCCAGCCTTGCTGATAGTATTTATCCACTAATTTCTGGTTATTAAAATCTTTGACCCATTTAGGCAATTCGGTCATATAGTAAGTAGAACTGATCCAGTTGCCAACGGAATTATCATACCAGTAAGCTGCATTGGCGCTATGTCCTGCCGTCAGGATTCCACCACGGTCTTTGATCGCAACACCAATGACCTTGCTTTTAAAATTAGTAGCTAAGCGCAGTTCATCGCAAATCGTTGTAACCAGCATGTTTTTGGGACTTTGTTTTCCCGCTGCAGATGAGCTTCCTACTGTATTGACCGATTTGTCTTCTGTACAATAGACGGTGCGTTGCTGTTCCCTGTCCCACCAGTAATTGCCGGTAATACCGGAAATAGCCGGAACAGTACCTGAGTAAATAGAGCTATGGCCACAAGCTGTAACAGTAGGAGCAAAAGGTATCAGTGTATTTTCGCAGGTAAACCCCTGGTTTAGCATTCTTTTGAAGCCGCCATTGCTGGCATACCGGTCATAAAATCGATACAGGTAGTCCCAGCGCATTTGGTCCACAATGATTCCTACCATCAGTTTGGGACGCTGAATACTTTGCTGGGAAGAAGCCGCAAAGCCAGTTAAAAGAAACAAAAAAGCCATGAATAGTCTTCGCATGAAAATATATTTCGACAAATGTAAGGTATTGGTATTTCCGATTTGTTACCTGGGCAGACGGTCTTTCTTCCCGGAAGGATGCTTTTACAACACAATTGATCATATCAGGACAAATCCTTTTATTTTTAAGGCATGAAAACGATAGGATTAGTAGGCGGCACTTCCTGGATTTCGTCGGTGGATTATTACCGGCTATTCAATGAAATAACTAACCAGCGGCTAGGGGGGAATGAAGCTGCCAAAATTGTCTTGTATTCCGTTAATTACGGCGAGATCGTCGGTCTTACAAAGAAAGGTAATTGGGACGCCATTGCGGCCATTATCGGGGATGCGGCACAGAAAACAGAAAAGGCCGGGGCTGACTGTATTTTACTGGGCGCTAATACCATGCATCATATCGCAGAACGGGTACAGGAGAACGTATCGATCCCCTTACTTCATATCGCCGATGCAGCAGCAAAAGCCATTCAGGAAAAAGGGTTGAGTAAAGTAGCTTTATTGGGGACCCGTTACACCATGCTATTTGATTTCTATAAAAACAAACTGGCATCACATGGCATTGAAACGATCATTCCGGATGAAAGCGGGGTCACATTCGTCAACGATTCCATTTACGATGAATTGGGAAAAGGAATATTCCTGCCCGCAACAAAGCAAAAATTTGTTGAATTGATCGATCAATTGTCGGGAGAAGGTGCACAGGGGGCTATACTGGGCTGTACTGAGATACCTATGCTAATTAAGCAAACAGATACGGCTGTACCTGTGTTTGACACCACGCTGCTGCATGCGACTGCCGCGGTTGATTTTGCATTAAGCTAAACGTAATCATTTGATGGGAGTACAATGTTCAGCCAATATTTTAACGGTACCATTTATTTTAATGAGGGTGACACTGCAACGCTGGCTGTCATTGAAAGGAGTATCAAAATAACTGCCCTGTGCCTTCCAGACAGTATTGACCACCGCTGTATTGCCTTCTATTTTTATATCGAATTGTTTCCGATCTACGCTGCTTAGTTTATAATCAGGGGAACCGGCCGTATGTACTACATTTTTCCTATCAAATATTGCACCGGACTGTGTGAAATAAATATAAGAAGATGACAAAATGGAGTCGACTGTTTTGGCATTCTTATTCTTCCAGCCCTCATCAAAACACTGAATGGCGGCGATCACTTCTTCGCGGGTCAATGTTTCCTGTTGCTGGCAGGACAATCCTGTCAACGTGATGGCTATCAACGATACAAAACAGAGCTTTCTCATGTACAGCAAATTTACAAAAGAAGCATAAGTTTTATAGGGAAAATTGCTGGCTATTATTTATTTCCGTGTAATTTCCAGAATGCGAAAGAAGCGATAATCGACAAACCGCCCACCGTCCACCAGAGTATATTAAAGCCAGCATGTTCCGCTAATTGTGCACCTCCCATTGGTCCGAGGGTTTGTGCCGCAGACCAGGCCATCGTGTATAATGCCGCATACTGCCCCCTGTTAGATGGCTGGGTACGGGCGATCCAATAACTGTTCATAAAAGGCATGGAAAGTATTTCTCCAAAAGTGACCAGTACGATCATGCTGATGGCGACAGCCACTGGAGCTCCGGGTAAATTAAGAAGAAGGAAAGACAGGCCTACCATAAAGACGCCGAGGGTGATATAGAGAATGTTTTTTCTTTTTCCTTCCAGTTTATAGATAAGCACCATTTCTACAAGGGCAATGATAATACCATTTGCCGCCATGATGATCCCGATAAAGGGTTTTGAGAATTGTAGCTCCTTTTCAAAATAAACCGGCAGGTTATTGAACAGCTGGAAGAAACAACAGGCAAACAGCATCGTTATAAAGGCAAAAGAAATATAGGTTTTGTCTTTATATGCCGATTGAATCAAGGGATCATTGATAGCGGGCTTTGCCGGTGGTTTATAATTTACCGGTTTCAATACGAGCCATAATAACAGGGCGGCCCCGATATTGGTAAACCCATCCACCCAGAATAATAATTCATAATTGATATCTGCCAGGAACCCACCGAGTCCACTGCCTACTGCCCAGCCAAGATTAATGGCAAGCCGGTTGAGTGCATAAGAACGGGTACGGTTTTCTTCCTTACTGTAAAAAGCAATGGCAGTTGAATTGGCCGGACGAAAAGCTTCATTAACAAAACTCAGCAGGAAGGTAAAACCGCAAATAAGCGGATAGGTTTTCATTTGTCCCAGTACCATGAACAAAATACCACCAACTGCCAATGTAAACAGCTGTACAGGATAAAAACCAATTTTATCTGTCAGCCGGCCACCTAACCAGGCGCCGCAAAATGCACCGGCCCCAAACATCCCAAAAACAATACCTGCGTCACCTACCGAATAGCCCATTTTATCACTGGTGAGATATAAGGTCATGAAAGGTACTACCATAGTGCCGCTACGGTTGATCAGCATGATCAACGAGAGCAACCAGGTTTGTTTGGATAAACCAGCGTAGGCATTGCGGTATGTTTTGGCAGTTGCGGTTAACATAAAAGTGAGCAAAGGTATTAAAGCAACCTTTAGCGTGCCCTGGACGTTTTGATATCCGGTAATTTATCTACTTGTTTTTTGCCTATTTTCAGTTTCTCAAATTTACCCAACATGAAAAAATATTTTGTATTGTCAGGCATCGTTATAGCAGCATTGATCTTTGCAAATTGTAATTCGGCCAGGAAAGCAACGGCTGCCGCTATTCCCAAATCAACCTATGCAACAGACGTTACTGCACTGGTAACCAGTTATTGCACCCCTTGCCATATTCCTGACAAGGGCGGCAATAAGAAGCCTTACGATAATTTTGCGAATGCAAAGACAGATATTGACGAGATGATCCGCCGTATTGAAATGAACCCCGGTGAAAAAGGTTATATGCCGTTCAAGAAACCAAAACTCAACGACAGTACGATTATGGCCTTTAAAAAATGGCGGGATGATGGGTTACTGGAAAAATAAATTATCAAAGGCATGCTATAAATATACCGATTCGACCTTTTCAAAAATGGCAGGCAGTTCTCAGTAGCGAACAAGTTGATCGGCAGAGGTGGAGGGTTTATTTTCCGGACAGTATGGAATAGAGTTCTTTCGTCCAATCTGTTCTTAAGATGGTATACATGAAATCTTTGTTTTCAGCCGGCAGTTCGATCATTAGCCGGTTGTAATAGTTGGATACGTATTGGTTTTCATTGATCTTTTTCCAGTCATACTTTTTTTGATCAAGTACGCCTTTCAGGAATTTGTTATAGCAGGAATCGCAATGGGCAATAATTCTTTCCGAACGGCATTTGCCGGAGGAGTTAAAGCCATAAATAAAATCAGCAGGTAAGGTCTTGCCCGCTTTTATCGAATAAAGTAATGACGTGTCGTTATCGGTCAGCGTAATTACGAGGCTGTCGTATTTCCTGATTTGCTGTTGAAGGATTTTTTTTACCTGCTTTTTACTTTTACCAATAAAGTTTTGGGAAAAACCCATGAAAGGAAGCAGTAAAAAAAGAAAGAATAAACGTTTCATAGATTTTTGATTTATGCTGCCCTGCAGCAGTTGCAAAAATAGCAGACCCGGCGCTATTAATTGCAAGAGTAGAAAAATGACGGTCATTGAACCTTTATGAAGATTATCTTTGCGCCTTTCGTTCTATAATTACAAATTCAGGAGTATGGCATTATTTGAGAAGAAAGTGAAAGTAAAGAAATCAGTTCTTCCCGGCGCGGGGAAGGGGTTATTCGCCAAAGAATTAATTCCGAAAGGCACGCGGATCGTAGAGTACAAAGGCAAAATAACTACCTGGAAAGAAGTAGATGATAATGATGGGAATAATGGATATATCTATTATGTAAAACGTTACCATGTAATTGATGCCAGCAGGCATCCTTCTGCCCTGGCACGTTATGCGAACGATGCCCGTGGCCTTCAGCGGGTAAAAGGAGTTACAAATAACGCAGAATATGTGGAGGAAGGTTTAAATGTCTATATCAAATCAAGAAAGGATATTCCTGCCGGGTCGGAGATACTGGTACAATACGGCAAAGAATATTGGGATGTAATACGGCATAATATTAAAGTAGAGGAACAGCGGAAAGCCATTCAAAAAAGAAAGGGAAAAAATCCGGAAGGCCTTTAATGGCGGCTATATTTTTTTAGCGAGCCGCTGTACACCATTCAGTTCCTGCAAGGTAAATCCCATTACCTTTAAAAATTTTTTGTGTTGATCACTGGCTACCGAGGTATAGTAGATTGTTCTTACACCTTTCGAAAGCAGGTACTCTTTTTCTTTCTCAAAAATAAAACGACCTACTTTATAATCCCGGTATTTGGCTACGGTGTAATTGATAGTTATAGAAGCGGTACCGTCATCCAATAGTTTGGCGCTGAAAATATTAGCAATCACAAGATCCCTTAACACCACAAAATTCAGGTTGCCTTCTACCTGCTCTCTCCTGAAGTCAGGGAAATGAACTGCAATGTCAGCCTGGTAAAAAGAGAGAAACCTGTCGATCATGATACCGCCATTGCTGAATTCAAGCAACTCAAAATGTTCTTTGCGATTATAAATTTTATAGAGATAGAAAAGATTAATGGCCAGTAGCAGACTGTTAGTAAGAATGATAGGTACTGCTACCAGTACGATGCCATACATGATAAAGGCAATATTACCGCCGGTATTCAGCCACCTGAATTTCAGATCATTGTTGACAAGTAGCCCAAGGGCCAATAATACAGAGGCGAGGTATCCAAAATAAGGAGCTATCTGCTGTAACATGCTGCAATGTTACAACAGAGAAACGACAGGAAGGGCAGGGAACTGCTTAATCCCATACATATTTCCAGCTTCCATCTTGTTGTTTCTTCCATACAGTATGGAAAACGCCTGCAGACTCTTTCACTTTTCCACTGCTGTCTTTTGATTGCCATAGGTACTTACCATACGTATAAGCCATGTCGCCGGCGGAAGCAACATCAATAAAATCCGGGAACCAATTTACTGTGGCTGTTTTGGAATACAGTGCGGCATAATAATTTTTGATCCCTTCTTTACCGTGTATAATCGGATCATTACCACTTTTAATGATAGCGTTAGAGTCGGCAAAGAAACTAAAAGCCTCCGCCATACCTTTTTCGGCCGCCATTTTTTCAAAATCCTTTTCAGCCTGTACTATTTCCTGTTTGGTTTTTTCCAGGTCGGTAGGCTGATGCGACTGGCAGGACTATAATAAAAGGATGAAGGTACTGCCTCCAGTAAGATGTATTTTAATCATTCTAATAGTTTATTTGAGTTTAGCATTTATTTCTGGAGCGGTCCTTCCCATAATACCTGTTCGATCATCCACTGATCGTTTTGCCTGGCCAGTAAAATATAATCAACTCCCCACCAGGCAGTTACTTTTGCTGCAGCAATGGAATTCTTCAGGTTCAGCAGTTCCGCTTTCTTTGGAGCACCGGGTTTGGCAAGATTCTTTTTCTCCAATACCCTTTTTGAATAATGGATTGCCTGGCGATAGGTCATCTGTCCACCAGCTTCTTACTTCCCGGTCTTGTCATTTTTCCAGTAACCAAATTTATAAAGGAAGGGCTTGAGGCAACGAATCAGTTTGGCGGGATCTCCTTCATAAAAGCTTTCGATATAATGCAGGCAGGCTTTTTCCACTTTTTCCTTTGCTTCTTGTGCCAGGGTAATGTTGACATTAAGACAGAATAAGAAGAGGTCGGTTATTTTTTTAATAGCAATTTTTTTGTACTAAATATACATTTGATATTACCGGTAACCTCGCCGATCATATAAATCAGGAAAGGGCAGGAGATCGAAAACTGGGGAATATTTTCAGCAACTTACTTTCCCCAACAGGAAATAGACAATAACAAAAACAGCAATAAATCCAAAGCAGCCACCTCCCCATTTCCATCCGGCGTAACCAGCTAAGCCTGTTTTGATCCATTTTTTCATAGACTTTTTATTCCTTTATTATAAAACTGTGCCAGTTCTTAATTTGCAGTCATGTACACCCGGCAGGAAACATCGCTGATCAGGCAAAAATTCTGGACCAGTTTCGGTCAATATATGCGGCCCGTGAAAGGAGCAGGAGGAGAACCGACGAACTGGATCAATTATAAAACAGGAATCCGTCACCTCTACTTCCGAATGGATGCCGGAAGCAATTTGGCTACTGTTGCTATTGAATTGCGGCAGAAGGATGTCTTGTTGCAACAACAGTACATGGAACAATTTCAACAAATGAAAGCAGTATTAGAGGAATTAACCGGTGAGGCTTGGGATTGGGAATGGCTGGTAGAGAATAACGATGGGAGCCGAACCAGCAGGATAAGCAAAACAATAACCGGTGTAAATATTTTTAATGAAGACGAATGGCCGGCCATTATTTCCTTTCTCAAACCCCGCATCATGGCCCTGGATCATTTCTGGATACTGGTGAAGGATGGGTTTGAATGATACCGGGTTACATTTTCTTTTCCATTATCACAAACTCGAGTGGCTGTGTAGGCACACCAAACCTGGGGTCGATGGATACCGGTTTGGTCTCACTGGTTTTAAAATAGCCCAGTTTTTCATACCAGGCTATGAGTTCATGGCGGATGGAGATCACATTCATGAAAATGCAGGAACAGTTATGTTCTTTGGCATATTGCTCTGCTGCCCGCATCAATTGTTTGCCAATACCTGCTGCCTGTTGTAAGGGTGCTACCGTGAGCATCCCAAGATATAACCCTCTCTCCTGTTTATCGAGATAGACAGAACCTGCGAGGATATCATCGGCTGTTGTGTATTTAAGAATAGTTGCTTTGGGATTATCCATCAGGGATGTCAATGTTGGAATATCCGTGCGCAATTCACCTTCCAACAGATCAGCTTCGGAAGTCCATCCTTTTTTGGAGGCTTCGTCCCGGTAAGCACTGTTGATGAGTGCTGTTAATTCACCAATATCTTCTATAGTCGCAGTTTGTATTTGCATAGAATGAATTTGCGAATTCCCGTAAATAAAATGGGGAATTAGAAATTAGCTGGTCTTTTTATTTTACTGCACTGATAACGATCGCACCCGCATCTATAGCAACGGTGCCGGGATATTTTTGATGGACCAATTCAAAAACTTCTTTTTTGATCTTTTGCCTTGTGGTATCATCTGCTTTGCTTAGTGCAGCTACAATAGGAGCGCCGATTTCGGTCATCATATTCCAATAGGTGTCCACTGTACCGGAGTTTAATGTAGAGGCGACCTCTTTTTCGGTAACATTCCTAAAGCCTGCCTTTTCAAATATTCCTTTCATCAGGCCGGGCTGAGCACAACGAAACATACCCGGAGCACCGGGTGGAGGAGTAGGTAGTTCCATATACTTATAGATTGTACCCATCATCGCTGTGACCCAGAAATTCTTTTCAGGGACATTCCAAACGGAGGTTGCAATTCTTCCACCGGGTTTTAAAACTCTTGCCATTTCGTTAGCAGCTAACTGCATATCAGGGAAAAACATAAACCCGAACCGGCAACTGATGGCATCAAAGCTGTTATCCGGGAAAGGAAGATCACATACATCACAGGCCATTGTTTCAATATTGAGTATACCCCGCCCTGCTGCATTCTCTTTTGCTATCAGCAGCATATCTTCTGACAGGTCAGTGATGGTGACAGATCCCCCTTCCAGCATCGTGGCAATAGTAAGTCCAGGTTCGCCGGTACCCGCTGCAATATCCAATATGGTTTGCCGGCCGGCAGGTTTTATACTGGCAATGATCTCATCGCCCATGGGCTTCAGGAAATCCATGGTCAGCACATCCCATTTTTTCCAACCGGCAGAAAATTTATTCCAGGATTGTCTTTGTTGTTCCCTGATTTCTTCTTGTTGCTGATTCATAATGCGGAATTTATGGTGAACGAAACAGGATTTAATTATTCGTTTTAATAGGTAAAAATATTACCACCGGCCATTACTTCCTGTGTGACTTCATCAAAGGTCGCTTTGAAGCCTGTTCGTACGGAAGCATTCGTCATAATACTGGCAACAGAATGGGCATAACCGGCTTCTACCGGGGCATTGGGTTGCTGCCGGCTCCGGATACATTCCATCCAGTTGCGCATATGTGCAGAGGTGAGATTATCAGCTCCGGTATTGGCAGAAGCCACCGCTTTTACGGTTACATCAGCCAGGTTAACTTCAGGGAGGAGATTAGGCTCCATCTTCATCGCATCTGCATGATTTTTCCTTAATCCTCCTAAAGGAGAAACTTTATTGGTGATCAGGTTCAGTTCACCACCGTTGGCGTAATAAATTTCCGCCGGTTTCTCATCTCCGTTATGCATCCTGGAACTGAAGATCACCTGGAAACCGGATGAAAGATCATCCGTTGGGCCATAATCAAATACCGCGGTCGTAGTATCCCAGTTCTTCCGTCCATCTTTCCACATATAGATACCGCCATTAGCAACTACATTGCGGGGGTGTTTTAAATTAGTAAACCAATGCACCGTGTCGATCTGGTGGCACATCCATTGCCCCGGCATACCGGAAGAGTAAGGCCAGAACAAACGATATTCTAAATATTTTCTTGGATCCCAGTTATCTGCCGGGCGATTAAGCAGAAAGCGTTTCCAGTCGGTGTCTTCCTGTTTGAGCTGGGCTACAAGGGCGGGTCTCCTCCAACGGCCGGGCTGATTTACATTCCAGGATAGCTCGACCATCGTGATGTTGCCGAATTTCCCTCCTTTTATAAATTCATTTGCAGCATGATAGTTCACCCCGCTTCTTCGCTGAGAACCCACTTGTACAATGTTATTTGAAGCTTTGATCGCTTTTAATGCTGCCCGGTTATCTTCCATAGTTTCTGCAAAAGGTTTTTCTACGTAGGCATCTTTTTTTGCTTTTACTGCTTCGATCGCATGTAGTGCATGTTGAAAATCGGCTGTACTGATGATTACGGCATCCAGGTCTTTCTGGTTGTATAGCTCATCGTTATTCATGCAGCTTTTGACATCATGCTCTAATTTGGTTTTTAAAAAAGCCACGCCTTCTTCCCTTCGTATTTTCCAGAGATCCGACACTGCAACGATGTCAAAATTCAATTCTTTATAGTGGTTCAGAAAGCTTGGAAACAGGGCTTGCCGAAAGCGGTCGGAATAGCCAACAATCCCGATCCTTACCCGGTCATTAGCACCGATAATATTACCATAGCTCTTTGCGCTCAATCCCATTCCTGCGAGGTAAGTACCGGCGGCGGCTATGGCAGATTGTTTAATAAAAAGACGACGTGAATTTGACATACGCAATAGTTAAGAAATAAATTTTTAATGAAGTTCTTTTATTTTAATGTTCTGGTACGAAACAAAATTACCATGATCCTGCAATAGGATATGACCTGTAGCAGCCATACCAAAGTTCGGCCATTTCTCATATTTACTTCTTGCTACCAGTGCATAGAAATATGGAGTGCCCCGCTGGTATTCCAGAACTTTATAGCCATTTAGCCAGTGTTCGGTACGGTTATCCGGGTACACGATCAAACGACCCTGGTTCCATTCACCGATCTTTTTTTTTGCAGCATTAATCTGGAGTGAGGGAATTAAATCATAGAGAGAGCCCATTTTACGATTGCCGATTGAACCTAGTTTTGCATCCGGATGTTTATCGTCATCCAGTACCTGGTATTCAAGGCCAATGGCAGAACCACTATTGTTTTCTTTTTCAGTTACAAAATACTTGATACCGCTATTGGCAGAATCGGTGATCCTGAATTGAAACTGCAATTCAAAAGCACCGTATTCTTTTTCGGTAACAATATCACCGCCGTTGGTAGATTCAGCCCCGGTGGATGCAAGCACACTTAATATGCCATTTTTTATTTCCCATCCCTTCTCCGGGAATTTTTCTTTGTAAGCACCCCGCCATCCATTTGTAGTAGTGCCATCCCACAATAATTGAATGCCATTTGCTTTTTCCTGCCCGGATAATGTATTGGACAACATATTTACTACATATAACTTATCTGCCCGGCTGGCTTTTACATTTTTTGTTTGTATCCTGATATTGCGCCAGCGGATCTGCCGCCCGGCTTCTTCCGGTTTGCCGATTGAATGTACCTGCAGCGCGATAAATCCTTTTAATGTCATATCGTCCACCACATTGGCCGCAGCTATACCATTTACCCAGGTACGGATGGAGGAGCCGATACATTCCAGCCGGTATTTATTCCATTGCCCATTCCTGAAAGCGGTTTTAGCGGCAGGATTATATTCCATCGTGTAAAGCCATCCTCTCCGGGCTTCATCATACAAACCGCCCGACCATTGACGGGGTGATGGATCGATCTCCAGTTGATAGCCATGCACTCTTCCGTTCATGTATTCCGCTGTTGATAAACTGCGAAATTGTATCCCCGAGTTCATGGGGCTGTCTACTTTAAATTCCAGCTCAAGAATAAAATCACCATAATCTTTTTCAGTTGCCAAAAAGGAATTGGGCTCGTTAAAAATAGTGGTACCGATGATCATTCCGTCTTTTACTTCGTACTTTGCTTTTCCATTTAACTGTTTCCAGCCATTTAAGTCTTTACCATTGAAAAGAGGTTCCCATTGAGCCTGGAGCTTATTATGTACAGTTATCCCGATCAGGAACCCGGTATATACCAGAAGAATTTTTTTCATACAGCTTTAATGAGTTAGAATGGTTACGAATGTACCCCGATTTTTGGAATTATTTATTATGGGCTTTAAGTCTGGCGCCCGTTTCGACGTTGGACATTTTTTATATGGATCAATGCGGTTATATATATGACCGGACAATATAAGATCACATTACCGGTTGAGGAGGGATTTGGAAATGGAATGATGTAAGTGAGCTATACCCAGAAGATAAGTACTGGCGAATGGGAGACATTTATCAAGCTGTGTTTGGGGGAGTAGGATGTGGCCGGCGAAAAATTTTGAAAGATTATTTCTTCAGGAAAATAAATCAGGGAATCGGTTAGTAAACGGTGTCCGCTGGATTCACCCATTCGTCAGCTTCTTTATCGGATTGTTCGTTAGTGAGGGTTTGCTTGTTTTTAATTTTCTCACGGGCTTCTTCGATGGCTTTTTTCATTATCATTGACAGTGTATATTGTTTCAGACTCTTGCAGCTCAAAAAGGTTAGACACTTCTTCAAGTACGGCAGGGTCGTTTATCTCTTTTAATTTGTTTATCATTTTTTCTTTTAGATTTTCTACTGGCATATTGTGCTGTTCATAAATTTACAATTCTTTTCTAAAAACCATATAGGCTTCTTTGCTATAAAAGACATTAATCTTTAGGATTGAATCCGACAGGTCTATAATAGAAAAATTATCATCAGACTTGCTGGTGTTTTTCAGGCAAAGTATTTTTGTACTATCCGGCAATTCATAAGGCTGTTCTGCTATAAACTCCTCGGTTCCGCCAGGTTTCTTTTGTGTTACTTTAAAAACATTGTCCTTTGAAAAGGAAAAGCAGAGCCCTGTTTGAGCCGTGTGCAGGGCTTTAAAAAGTGAATCCTGCAGATTGATTGCTTCCCCGCTATAGCGTTCTATTCTTTCATACTCCCATTTCCCTACGATGGGATTTGTTTTTACTTTTTCTTTTTGTCCACAGGCGGCAAGGATCATCAGTACGTAGATAAGGTATCTCATTTTTCTTTTTTTTAAAGATAGTGAATGTAGCAGATCGTTGTGCTGCCTGGATTTTATCAGTATTGATAAAAGGCTGGTATAATTCCGGCAAGCGTTGTGGAAAGTCTGAGTTGTGTTGGAACGAACTTCAGTCCCACACATATCGCTCATCATATTCTACATTGTATTTTTTCAGGAAATACCTGTATTCATCCTGGAAAGTTTTTTTGCCATGATGCTCCTTTTGTGTTGCGATATAGTTGATCACCACCTCTACTTCTGCCGGGTTAACGGAGAAAGCACCATAGCCATCCTGCCAGTAAAAATTTTTCATGCTTTCATCCTTTGTTTTTATCCACTTGGAGGAATGCGATTTTACTTCTTCCAGCAACTTCATTAATGCGATTTTTTTTGATAAAAGGCAAAGTAGGTGAACGTGATCGTAATAGCCGCCGATTTTTATGGGTTGGCATTCCAGCTGTTTGCAGGTGCCGCCAAGATAGCTGTATAATTCGGTCTCTATTGCTTCGCTGATGAGTGGCTGGCGATGCTTGGTGCTGAAGACCAGGTGGACGTAGTTTTTTACGAGTGATTGCCCCATGGGTTGCTTTTTTTTCGATGGGCTATACCCATTGTTGTGATTATGCCGCCCTTTCAGGGCTGTGTTGAAGATACTTCGTTTTTTTAAGCGATGGGCTTCACCTATCGTTATGGTATGTCGCCCTTTCAGGGCTGTGTTGAAGATACTTCTTTTTTTTAAGCGATGGGCTTCACCCATCGTTATGGTATGTCGCCCTTTCAGG
>JAWXCO010000126.1:0-14271 GCA_034408705.1 Bacteroidota bacterium | reverse complement strand
GTTTACCAATAACACAGCACTATTTGGCGGCGGAATTTTTAATCATGGGCAAAACGCGGGCAATGCCAGCCCGGTAATCACCAATTGTATATTTTCATTCAATACCGCTACCGGAGGTGGTGGCGGTATTGATAATTTTGGATACAATGGAAACGCAAGTCCTGTCATCACCAATTGTGTTTTTTATGGTAATACAGCAACCGACAGGGCAGGAGCGATCTATTGCTGGGGCGGTGGAAATGGGAACGCCAGCCCGGTGATATTGAATTCATTATTTGTCAATAATTCATCAGTTGATGGGGGTGCGATCGTTTGTGACCGGTTGAATTTTTCGGTTGGAAGCTCCGGTACGGCTACGCCGGCAGTTCGGAATAGTATCTTCTGGGGTAATACCGCCTCCGGTACAGGCCCCCAATTCATTACTTTCGGTGGTGGTTCGTTCCAGGCTACTTATTCACTGATAGATATCAATAATCAAAATCCGCCACATACCATTAACGGGCCGGGAACAGGAAATATTTTTACGTCTCCGTCATTTATAAGTATCAATGATGCTGACGGCACAGATAACTGCTGGCTTACCAGTGACGATGGACTGCAATTGCAAAGTGGTTCGACCGGGATCGATGCAGGACAGAATACTGGTGTTCCCCTTTT
The DNA here is from genome assembly GCA_034408705.1 of Bacteroidota bacterium. Taxonomy (GTDB): domain Bacteria; phylum Bacteroidota; class Bacteroidia; order Chitinophagales; family Chitinophagaceae; genus JJ008. The sequence continues at coordinate 13,614 of JAWXCO010000126.1, read as the reverse complement.
CGATATCCGTAACTATAACAGGATCAGTAATGGGGTAGTGGATATGGGAGCTTATGAATTCAATTCGACTATATTGCCAGTTACGTTACTGACCTTTTATGGCAGGACAGCGGGAGCATTCAACAGGCTTTTCTGGAATACAATGAACGAAAATAATAACCGGGTATTCGAGGTGCAGAGAAGCATTGATAGGCTTCAATTTGAAATACTTGGTGAATTGGCCGGAGCAGTAAACAGTGGCAGTTGGCGTGCATACGAGTTTACAGATGACAGGTTGACAACAGCAGTGCAGCATTATTACCGGTTGAAACAAATTGATATGGATGGGCGGTATACTTTCAGTCGCATCGTTTTATTGCGAAATACGGGTAATAAACAACCGGCAGTTGTAATGCCCAACCCGGTTGTGAACAGTGCTTCAATTCTATTCGCTGAAGTTATGATCAATGAAGCATTTCAATTGTTCAATAGTAATGGACAACTGGTTGGTAAACTGATGGTAAACGGGAAGATCGCCACTGTTGATTTAAAAGGAAAAGCTGCCGGATCGTATTTATTGGCCAATCAAAAACTTGGGATCACTATACGCATTCAAAAAATTGCCGAGTAAATTTTGACAGAACGGGAATTCGTCAGAGCTATACTACTTTTACCAAATAATAATTCTTCTTTCCCTTTTGCACCAATAAGTATTGACCATGTAATAGAAGGTGATTCCCGATTTTAAAGTCAATACTCTCTATTTTTTTCCTGTTAATGCTGACGCCACCTCCCTGTAAGGTTTTTCGCGCCTCACCTTTACTGGGAAAAATAGTCGTGTCTGCAAGGAATGAAACAATATCAATCTGTTCGTCAATTTTTGCTTTTGCATAATCGATCTTCACTACTCCTTCCATACTTTCCAGGTCTTCGACACCCAGGCTTTCCGCCGGAGCCGTTTGATTGGTAAACAACTTTTCCGTGGTGGTTATTGCCTGGTGTAAGGCTGTATCGCCATGTACAAATCGAGTTACTTCCTCTGCCAGTTTTTTCTGCAATAACCTTTTGCCAGCATCTTTTTTATGTTCGTCTAGAATGGAGTTTATTTCTGCCTGCGTTAGGAACGTAAATATTTTTATCCATGTTGCTGCATCATCATCACTTGCATTCAACCAGAACTGATAAAATTGATAAGGAGATGTGCGGTTGGCCGCCAACCAAATATTACCGCTTTCTGTTTTGCCAAACTTGCCCCCATCCGCTTTTTTGATCAGCGGGCAGGTAAAAGCAAATGCTTCGCCACCGGCTTTTCTTCTTATCAATTCAGTGCCGGTAATAATATTTCCCCATTGATCACTGCCTCCCATTTGCAGTTTGCAGTTCTTATGCTGGTATAACCAGTAAAAATCATAGCCCTGTACTAACTGGTATGTGAATTCTGTAAAGCTCATACCATTCTCACCTTCCAGTCTTTTCTTAACACTGTCTTTACTCATCATATAATTTACGGTTATATGTTTTCCCACATCACGGATGAAATTCAGGAAAGAGAAATCTTTGAACCAGTCATAGTTGTTGACCATTTCCGCTGCATTCTTCAACGCCGGGTTGAAGTCCAGGTATTGCATCAATTGCTTTTTGACCCCTTCCTGGTTAAACTTTAATATCTCTTCGCTTAAAAGATTTCTTTCTTCACTTTTGCCGCTTGGATCACCCACCATCCCGGTAGCACCCCCTACCAGGGCATAGGGTTTATGCCCTGCCTTTTGGAGATGAACGAGCAATATAATGGGGACCAGACTACCAATATGCAGGCTATCTGCCGTAGGATCAAAACCGATATAGGCGGATGTCATCTCTTTTTTCAGTTGTTCTTCCGTTCCGGGCATTATATCCTGTATCATGCCTCTCCAGCTAAGTTCTTCTATCAGGTTCATAACAAGTAAGTGATTGGGCGCAAAAATAAGGTAGCCTTACTAAAGCCGCACAGTATTCCCTTTTTATTAGATTTAAAGAGAACTTCTAGTAAATAAGGGTTTTCTGAAGATATTTATGATCATTAATCCTTAAGTATTCTATTCATAAACAACTGATTATATTAGTTAAGAGGCCAGCCAGGGCAAAGTTGGCTCCCGAGCAATAATTTTCTAATCAATTCGTTTTCAGTTACTAGTCTTTTTGCTCCACAAACCTATGATTTTACAGACCTAAAGACTAATTTTACAAGCATACCGTACATACAGAATACTAAACTTATTCCAATTGCTTATTAGAAAATTCAATGAATGAAACCAAACCGTTTATACCTCACCCTGTTTGCGACTTTTTTCTTCTTATCTACAAATGCACAATTTCGTAAATATTCCAACGAATTTTTAAATATTGGCGCAGGTGCCCGGGGATTAGCCATGGGCAGTGCCCAGGTTGCTTCTGTCAGCGACGGTACGGCCGGGTACTGGAACCCCGCAGGACTAGTGGGTGTAAAAGATCATCCGCAATTGAATCTGATGCATGCAGAATATTTTGCCGGCATCGGTAAATATGATTATGTGGGATTGGCTTTACCCACGGCCAACAATAAACGAACAATTGGTATAACAGGACTTCGGTTTGCAGTAGACGATATCATGAACACATTATTTCTCGTTGAACCAGATGGCTCGCTTAATTACAATAATATCCAGGCTTTCTCCTCAGCAGACTATGCCTTCATTTTTTCTTTTGCACAAAAAATTAAAGAGACAGAAAAAAAGAAGGTGAATTTTGGGTTAAATGCCAAAGTGATTCACCGAAACGTAGGCAAGTTCGCCAAAGCCTGGGGCTTTGGTTTGGATGCCGGGTTACAGGTATTCAGCAAGCAGTGGCGCTTCGGGGTTGCTGCCCGCGATATCACCAGCACTTTCAATGCCTGGTCTTTTACTTTTACAGAACGGGAGAAAGAGGTTTTATACCTGACCAATAATGAAATTCCGGTCAAATCAACTGAATTGACCGCACCGAGGCTGGTCTTGGGTATTGGCCATGAATTTAAGATCGGTAAAAAATCCAGCCTGCTGGCTGAGGCCAATCTCGATCTAACGTTTGACGGGCAGCGCAATACCGTGATCAGTTCGGACCCGGTGAGTGCTGATCCCAAAATGGGATTTGAGCTCAATATCAACAATGTTTTTTTCCTGCGGGGAGGTATTAATAATTTTCAAAAGGCTTTAGCTGACGGTGACACCCTGAATCAAAAGAAAGTGTGGATCTACCAGCCTAGTGGTGGTGCAGGGTTTAAGATCCAAAATGTAACTGTTGATTATGCGTTTACCAACCTGGCCAATCAATCAAATCCATTATTCACGCATGTTTTTTCGCTGCGGATAAACCTCGTGGGTAATAAAAAAGAAAATTAACCGAATCTGTACTTGATAAAAATTTGATTTAATGAAAAAACTTTTACTTCCATTATTACTTTTTACAGGCTTGCTGGCCCAATCGCAGGCCTTTAATAACGAATGGATCAACTACAATCAAACCTATTATAAATTTAAAGTAGGTACAACAGGATTGTACCGCATCAGCAAAACCACTCTCACCTCCATCGGTATAGGTGGTATCCCGGCGGAGCAATTTCAACTTTGGAGAAACGGCCGGCAAATACCGTTGTATACAACTGTCCAAACCGGACCATTGGGTTCCAGCGATTATATTGAGTTTTGGGGCGAAAGAAACGATGGTCATCCTGATAGCGTATTATACAGGCTCCCGGAATATCAACTCAACAAAAAATATAGTCTTCAAACAGATACAGCAGCATTTTTTCTTTCTGTTAACCCCGCTGGGGGTAATGCCCGCTTTGTACCCACAACCTTTAGCTTGCCTGCTGCCATACCAGTAGAACCTTATTTTATTCATACAGAAGGAACTTATTTCAGCGAGCGGATTAATCCAGGCTATGCTGCTGTAGTGGGTGAGTATGTGTATTCCTCCGCGTATGACCAGGGGGAAGGGTTTAGTTCAACTGATATAGGTACTAATGCAACGAGGCAGGTACAATACCAGAACCTGAACCCCTATACGGGTACTGGTGCCCCGGAACCGCTGTTAAAAATAAATGCAAGCGGTAATGCTTTGAACCCCCGGCAGATTCAAGTGAAAGCGAACGGGACGACAGTGGCAGATGTCACGATGGATTTCTTTGATTATGTAAAATCAGTAACTGCGATATCACCTGCGATTGTAAATACCGGTAACGTAACTGTAGATATTTCCAATCGCTGCCTTACTTCTCCTAATGACAGGATGGTGGTGGCCCAGTCAGAATTGGTCTATGCCCGTCTTTTCAATTTTGGTGGCGCTGATAGATTTGAATTTAACCTGCTTGCCAACACAGCTGGTAATTACCTTGAAATAGCTGGTTTTAACCATGGGGGTATAAATCCGGTGTTGTATGATTTTGCGAATGGTAAAAGATATATCTGTGATATCAGCAACCCGGCCCTGGTAAAAGTTGTATTACAGGCTTCTGCTACAAATAGAAAATTACTGTTGATATCTCAAAGCCCGGCTATTCCGGTAGCAGTTACAGCCTTTCAACAGCGTAATTTTATTAATTATGGTTTAGCAGCAAACCAGGGAAATTTTCTTATTATTTCTCACCCTGCTTTTATGAATGGAGTAAATGGCAGTAACCCCATTGAAGACTATAAATCCTATCGTAGCTCTGCTGCCGGGGGAAGTCATACAGCTAAAATATATCTCATAGAAGATTTGGTAGATCAGTTTGGCCTTGGAATAAAAAAGAATCCATTAGCTATTCGTAGTTTCGTCCGTTGGGCCCGCAGTACCTACAGTTCGCCTGTTAAAAATGTATTGCTGATTGGTAAAGGGGTAACTTATAATGCTTACCGGGCTTACGAAAGCAATCCTGATATCGAGAAGTTAGCGTTTATCCCAACATTTGGCAACCCAGCTTCTGATAATCTATTAACGGCAGAACCCGGTCTGGATGAAATTTCTAAAGTGCCAATAGGCCGTATCTCAGCTATTTATGCAGCTGAAGTGGCTATTTATCTTGCCAAACTGGTGCAGTATGAACAGGCGCAGGCCTTTTCATCACCACTCATCCGGGACAAGGCCTGGCATAAAAACGTAGTACATGTAGTTGGCGCCAGCGATGGGGCATTGGGTGCCATTCTTACCGCTGATATGAATAATTATAAGTCCATTATTGCAGATACCCTTTATGGCGCCAATGTTAACACGTTCACTAAAGTTTCTTCTGCCCCGGTAGAACTCAATGCAAGCGAAAGATTGTCGAGCCTTTTCCAGGAGGGTATAGGTCTGATGACCTATTTTGGTCACTCTTCTGCAAGCACGCTGGAATTTAATCTGGATAATCCGGATGCTTATAATAACCCTGGTAAATACCCGGTAACGATTGTAATGGGATGTAATGCGGGTAATTTTTTTAATTTCAGCACTCTTCGTTTCTCAACAAAAGAAACCTTGTCAGAAAAATTTGTTTTGGCCAATCAGCGTGGCTCGATTGCTTTCATAGCGAGCTCCCACTTCGGCATTGTACATTATCTTGATATCTATAATACCCGGACGTATACAGCTGCTACTAATTCCAAATATGGGAAAACACTGGGCGATATTTTGATTGAATCAGCTACCCAGGTATTTAATCTTACTACTCAGAATGATTACTATGCCCGGTTTCATGTCGAGCAGACCATCTTACATGGTGATCCGGCAGTTCGTTTAGGAGGTTCTACTCCAAAACCGGATTATGTGATTGAAGATCAGTTAGTGAAAGTGAGCCCGGCGTTTATTTCGGTTGCCGAAACACAATTTAAGGTGGATGCAAAACTCATGAACATTGGCAAGGCGCCTAAGCGGGAAATTGTGGTAGAAATGAAAAGAACATTTCCTGATCTTACTACACAGGTAATACGAAGAGATACGATCCCGGGTATCCGTTATATCGACTCCCTTAGTTATACCCTTGATATTGTGCCGACAAGAGATAAAGGCCTCAACAGGATATCAATTTGTATTGATGCCGACAATGTGGTAGATGAGTTATACGAAACTAATAACTGTCTTGTCAAAGATGTATTTATCTATGAAGATGAGGCAAGACCAGTTTTTCCTTATACACATTCTATCATTAACAAGCCTGATATAAAACTGATTGCTTCCACAGCTAATCCATTTACCGGAATGAAGCAATATGTGATGGAAATGGATACGACAGACCTCTTTAATTCGGCGACCAAGATCAGCCGGACAATAAGTTCTACCGGCGGCATTCTTGAATTTACTCCAGGTATACCATTTGTTGATAGTATGGTATACTACTGGAGAGTAGCACCGGTTCCCGTTACCGGCCCACCTCTCTGGAACAAATCTAGTTTTGTGTATTTGACTCTTCCCAACCCGGGAGGAAGCAATAATGTAGGCTATAATCAATCTCATTTTTATCAGCATACAAAATCAAAGACTGAGAAAATGACCTATGATTCAGCCAGTCGCAGCTGGAAGTATGATGATGTGGCACATAACCTATTTATTAGAATGGGAACATGGATCACCAGTGGGGCAACACAAGCTACCTCTTTGGCCATCTCCATCAATGGTGTAGCACATATCAGGCTAATGTGTTGGTTTTCATCATTAGTGTTCAACGTATTTGATCCCGTATCATTCAGGGTCTGGCAGAATCAGACGCTGGCCTCCCCACCAGCAGGTCTAAATGGTCTTGGTGAAGGTTTATATGGCAGTACGGACAACTTCTGTTTTGGTAGCAGGAAGTTCTACAACTTTGAATACAGGTATACTGATACGGCCAGCCGTCACCGGATAATGAATTTCATGAAGAATGTTGTACCGGATGGCCACTATGTAGTGGTGAGAGGCTTTACGCTGATCAATGCCTTTGGTTATCCGCAGGCTTGGGCATCAGACTGGGCTGCTGATACCCAATATTGGGGACCGCAGGAGTCAGTTTATCATTATCTTAAAAACGCTGGCTTTGCTGGGATCGATTCCTTTTACAAGGCCAGGCCCTGGGTATTAGTCTACAAAAAGAATGACCCATCCTATACGCCGCAATGGCTGGTAGGACGTGACTCAATGGATAATCCTACTTTATCTCTTAATCTTATGACCAGAGATACAGTGGCCTATCTGACATCTCCACAGTTCGGTCCGGCTAAAGCCTGGAAAGAACTTATCTGGAGAGGTGATGGCGAAGCTTCCAGCGATACGGCTACAGTTGACGTGATTGGAGTAAGAGCAGACCGGTCAGAAGTAACCCTGTTTAGCAGGCTGACTACCGCCCAGCAAAACTTTAATGTGTCTTCTGTTAACGCAGCTGTGTACCCCTTCTTAAAGTTGAAATTGCGAACGGCAGATAATACTTTTTATACACCCTATCAGCTCAAATACTGGAGGGTTACCTATGATCCTGTACCTGAAGGCGCCATGGCAGCCAACCTCTACCTGAAAGTAAAGGACACATTAGAAGTGGGTGAACCCCTCGACTTCAAAGTGGCGTTTAAAAATGTAACGGATATCCCGTTTGACAGCCTCAAAGTGAAGATGGTCATCACGGATAGAAATAATGTGCCGCATATTATTCCTATTCCGAGACGAAGACCACTGCTTACCGCCGCACCAAATGACACCCTGCATCTGGGTGCGTTAATCAACACCACTACATTCCCGGGGGTGAACACAATGTACCTGGAAGCAAATCCTGACAATGATCAGTTGGAGCAATACCATTTCAATAATTTTGCTTACCGCACTATCTATGTTAAGCCGGATAGTTTGAATCCTTTGCTGGATGTAACCTTTGATGGTGTGCATATCCTCAACAGGGATATCATTTCATCAAAACCTGATATTGTAATTAAACTGAAAGACGAGGCCCGTTGGCTGGTATTAGATGATACCTCATTGCTTACCTTACAGGTGCGGTATCCTAACGCAACGCTTCGCCGGTTCTATTTTAATAATGATACCGTACAGTTCACACCGGCAGGGCAGGCCCCCAATCCGGATAATACAGCGATGATCAGTTTTAAACCACACTTCCTCCTGGATGGTGAATATGAAATGATCGTGACCGGAAAGGATAAGACCAACAATGCTGCTGGAAGCAGTAATAGTATTGAGTACCGGGTAGTCTTCGAGGTGATTAATAAACCGATGATCTCCAATATGCTAAACTATCCCAATCCGTTTACGACCTCTACAGCTTTTGTATTTACTGTTACGGGTAGCGAAGTACCGCAGAATATTAAAATTGAGATCATGACCGTTACGGGTAAAATTGTCAGGGAGATTACCAAAGATGAGTTGGGCCCGTTACGGATCGGACGCAATATCACCGAATTCAAATGGGATGGAACTGACCAGTACGGACAGAAATTAGCTAATGGTATTTATCTGTATCGTGTTGTTACAAACCTGAATGGTAAGGCACTTGATAAGTACAAAGGCCCGGACGATAATACAGATAAGTATTTTAATAAAGGCTATGGCAAGATGTACCTGATGCGTTAATGAAAAATATTCCCGGATACGAAAAGTCCTGCCGTGGCAGGACTTTTTTTTGTGCGTTGTATTAACGATTTTTACCGGCTCAATATGAATTGGATTAAAAACTGGGTAAAAAGACATTTTTCAGCTTGGCGCTACCGCCGGCAGCTAAGTCCTGCGAAAAAAGCAGCAACGGAAGACTGGTTGAAGCAACTGGCCCAACAACCTCCTTCCCAGCTATCTGGAGCATCCTATGATGTGTTTACGTATCATGGAGAGGATGGTATTATACTGTCCTTGTTACAGCATTTGAAAGAAGTGCCAGCCACCTTTGTTGATATCGGGGCAGGTGATTGTATAAAGAGTAACTGTGCAAACCTGGCGGTACATTTTAACTGGACAGGTATATTTATTGACCAGGAAGATCAACAATTGGCTATTGGCAGAAATTTTTATAAAAAAAAAATTGAAGCTGGTGGCAACATACAATTTATTACGTCCTTTGTTACCACTGAAAACGTTAATCAATTGATCCGGCAGGCAGGAATAAAAGGAGAAATTGGCCTGCTTTCCATAGATATTGATGGCAATGACTATTGGATATGGAAGGCCATTGATGCAATACAACCCCGGATCGTTGTTATTGAAGCCAAGGTTGAATTTGGGTTCAGGGATGCTGTGGTGCCATATGGACGGCATAACCATCATTCAGCAGATAAATTATACAACGGAGCTTCAGTAGCAGCCTTGCAAAAATTGGGACTGCAAAAAGGATATAAACTGGCAGGAGCCAACAAGCAGGGATATAATCTTTTCTTTGTAAAACAGGAGGAGGTTTTGCCGGCTGCCCGGATTGAAGAAATATTGGATCATTCCGAAACAAAGGAATCATTTTACCCGGCAACCTTTTTTGATGAACATTTATTTGAAACGAGTCAATGAAATATAATGGCAAAGATCAGTATCAATATTGCAACAGGAAGTTTACAGCAACAGGAAATGATCGTAGGTATCGACCTTGGTACAACCAACAGCCTCGTAGCTGTCATTCACCCCGGCAGTAAACAACCAGTGGTATTGAAAGAACATGATGGAGCAGCGCTTGTTCCTTCCATTGTACATTTCGGGGAGGCCGGTATGATCAGTGTGGGTGAAGGATTGAAGGGTTACCTGGTCAGCGAACCTCAAAACACCATTTTCTCCGTTAAGCGGTTGATGGGTAAATCATACGGCGATATAAAAGAACAAGCTTCCTTTTTTTCGTACAAGGTCATCGATGATAACACAGAAAGCCTGGTGAAAATACAGGCAGGCGATAAATTTTATTCACCGGTTGAATTGTCTTCCTTTATTTTGAAAGAATTAAAAGCACGGGCAGAACATATTTTAAAAACTCCTGTAACAAAAGCGGTGATTACCGTACCTGCCTACTTTAATGATGCACAACGCCAGGCTACCCGAGATGCAGGTAAACTGGCAGGCCTGGATGTATTGCGGATCGTGAATGAGCCAACAGCCGCCAGCCTTGCCTATGGAATGGGGATGAGTAAAGATGAAACCAAAACAGTGGCGGTGTATGACCTGGGGGGAGGAACATTTGATATTTCTGTTCTCCGTATAAGTTGCGGCATCTTTGAAGTATTGTCGACGAATGGAGATACCTACCTCGGAGGTGATGATTTTGACAGGGTCATCGCAGAGAATTGGATAAAGGAGCTTGGAATAACTAAAGATGTATTGGTTAATGATATCGAATTGGCTCCTGGATTTCGGCTGCAGGCAGAGGCGGCTAAAAAAGAATTGAGTAATGCTAACTCCTTCACGGGTAAAGTAAAGAATTATCAGTTGAGTTTGACCAGGGGAGAGTTGGAGGAAATGATACGACCATTTGTTGATAAAACAATTCAGTCCTGTAAAAATGCTTTACAGGATGCAGGGTTAACTGCTGCAGATATTGATGAAATAGTAATGGTGGGCGGATCTACAAGGGTTCCTTTAGTGAAGCAGTCAGTCAGTCACTTTTTTGGAAAAAAATTGCATGATTCATTAAATCCTGATGAAGTGGTAGCTTTAGGAGCCGCTGTTCAGGCCGATATATTGGCAGGAAACAATAAAGATTTTTTATTACTGGATATTACACCGCTTTCACTTGGTATTGAAACAATGGGAGGATTAATGGATGTGTTGATCCCAAGAAACTCGAAGATACCTTCGAAGGCAGGGAGGCAGTATACCACACAAAAAGATGGGCAGGGAAGTATGCGTATCGCCGTTTTCCAGGGGGAAAGAGATTTGGTACAGGCTAACCGAAAACTGGCAGAATTTAATCTAACCGGCATTCCGGGTATGCCTGCGGGTATGCCCAAAGTGGAAGTGTCTTTCCTGGTTAATGCTGATGGAATATTAGTGGTGAAGGCAAAAGAGCTCAGGAGTGGTGTAGAGCAAAGTATTGAAGTGAAACCGCAATACGGGTTAACCGATGGGGAAGTGGAAAAAATGCTGCTGGATTCTATAACACATGCAAAAGACGATATGCAGACAAGGGCCCTGGTAGAAGCACAGACAGAAGCTACACAAATAATCGACAGCACCCGTCAATTTATTGTAAAGAACAGGGAGCTGCTGACGGCAGAGGAGAGAAGTGAAACAGAAGCTGCTATACAGTCATTAGCCGGGTCGTTAACACAAGGAAATAAGGATACAATTCAGGGAGGAATAGAAACATTGAATGAAATTTCAAGACCTTATGCCGAAAGGGTCATGGATGAGGCAATCAGCAAAGCCATGAAAGGGAAAAATATTACGGAGTAAATATCAGGTAAGAACCGTTTTCAAATAACTTGTTAATCTGTAAAGAAGGGTGAAGCGAAAGCGGCCCCCTTTTTTTATTAATAATGATCAGTATTCGACGCCCGTTCCATTCTGCGGGTTGAACACCTGTTTGCAGGAAGTTTTGCATCTCTATCACTCTTTCTGCTCTTCTTGGGGTATTATAAGGATGCGATACCCATGAATTGGCAGGGGCGTAAACGTTGACAAGATAATTAATTAGTGTGGCGTTCCCGGTCAATAAATCGTTGGGCGAAGTGTTTTTCTTCAAATAAGCAAATACTTCTTCCGTTTCTTTGGTGATATGACCTTCCCATTCACCTGTTTTTTTATCCCGCAATGTATTCGCTGTCCACAACAGGTTATCCGATAATAGCAAAAGTAACAAACCTGCCAGTATCCATTTTCGGACTTTTTTTACCGACAGGCTGTCGATCAGCCAGATTAGACCTGGTAAAGACAAAAGGAATAAGCCAGCCCATGTATACCCTCGGGTAAAATGGATAGGCTGCATCGGTTTTATGAACCATTCATGTTTGGATAGCAAAAAAGCTACAACGGCCCAGGTAAGGAAAAGCCGTTGATGCGGGAACTCGAGTAGTTTGCCCAACTGTTTTTTTGTCCGTACGGATAGATATGTAATGAGCGCAACAATGGCATACGCAGGAATAAACACCCTGAAACTATAGGTCCATGCTACACTATACTGGTTAAATATCTGGTTGTGTTCCGGGAAAGAGGGCAGATAACTGAGGTAGTAATATATATCAAGGGTAAGTGTAAGGGCTGAAACAACTACGAACCACCAGGGTATATTCCGGTTCCGGAAGAATGATTTCTCTATGGCGATCCACTCCCACAAAATAAACAGGTATTCCATCCCAGTGAAAGGATGTGATGCAGATAGCAACAGCCCTGCCAGGGCGGCACCCACCCATTTGTTTTTTAGTATTAACAGCACGCAGAGAAGAAAGAGAAAATGGTAGTAAGCTTCAAGTGGTATGAACAGTATACGACCCCAGTTAAGTCCCCACCACCCATTGGCCGGGTCCGCAATATATATACTATCAAGCCAGGATTGGGTTTGCTGCCCGGGTACAAATGACGATACCAGGATACCAGTGATAGCTGTCAGTCCACCACCCCAGGTAAACAATACAGCTACCAGGGTCTTGTATTTATAATCCGGAAGAAGATGATTAATAATTCTTATACCGAGATAAATACATAAGATTGCCATCACCAGGCCAAATAGTGAAAAGCACAAGCCGGGATCCATGCCCGCTTTCATCAGTGCAGCAAAAAGAAAATTGACCGGTTGAAAATAAATTTTTGCCGATTGCGGATCCCCGTCAAACGGATTGGAATAAAAAAGAGAAAAATGGTCCTGGTCCAGGTATTGCTGGGCATAGGACATGTATAATACGTTCTCATTAACAGTAAAGCCTGTTGGCTTCAGATCACTGCTGTGATTAAAATAATGATGCAGCAGGAACAACATCACCGGTATTGCTAAAAGAAAAGATAATAATATGGATTTTTTCCTGGTCATTTACGGTCGACGGGCTGGCTGTTTTTGACGCACTAAAGATACTGTTGCGCTTATGAAAAGAATAATAAGTGATGCCAGCATTACCCACATAGCCCTGATAGTAGGTGAAGGAATAAAATCAAAACTGATGGTATGTTTGCCGGCCGGCACAATAACAGACATGAAGCTGGTGTTTGCCTTATAAATTTCTGTTTCTTTTCCGTCAACCCGGGCTTTCCAGTGATGGTGATGGTTTTGAGTCAGAACTACTGATCCACCGGAAGAAGTTTGAACCTCTATTTTAAAACTATTGGCTGTCAATTTTTTTACAAAGGAGGTATCGCCGGCACTACAGGCAGTATTTATTGCACCAGGGATATCGCCAAATACATACGTACAAGGCTTGTTTTGAAGGGAAACAGTATCTTTTAGTTGAACAACTGAATCCGCAATATAAACAACGGGGAACGAAGCAATATAGTTGTAAAGAAAATTATTTTCAATGAACGCATCCTGTGTTGAAAGAAAGGCTGGTGAATTAGTTATATGACTGATACCAATTTTCTTATTATAAAAATAAGAGAGGGCGATCTTATCAAAATGGGATACGGCATCTTTACTGTTTTCGGCAATGGATCTTTCAAGACCGGTCGTGGGAAATCCTTTCGGGGACGCATGGATGAAAGCATTTATCTCAGCGGCGGAGGTTCGGCTGACAAAACTTGCCGGTAATACCAGCT
>JAWXCO010000125.1:0-7728 GCA_034408705.1 Bacteroidota bacterium | reverse complement strand
GTGGAGGCGACCGGATTCGAACCGGTGTCCAAACATATTCGCCGAAAGCTTTCTACATGTTTATTTCATTATTAGTTGTCGGCAATAAACAGGAAATGAACAAACCAATCTATCGCTTAGCTGAATGGTCTTAAGTGATCAGCACAGCCTTTGATCACAGCATTCCGTTTTGTTTTTATGTCGGCGGCGGGGAGTGGTAACGGAACAACCTTCCCGGCGGCCCTAATGACTACTTAATCACTGATTAGGCAGCCATGGCATACTGAGTATTGCCATTTGAGTTTTTCGTATTCAGATTAAACTGCTAATTACGCAACGCAGTACATGCTTACACTCTCAAAGATCTATGCTGTCAAAACCAAACGCCCCCATGAATGACGCCGATAAATCAGCCTGTAAAAATACAGCTATTTACGCTGTTCTCCTATAATTTGTAGTTACCGGTTATTGAGTCGGTTTAAAAATTGTTGGACACTGTTGGCTTTCACCCAAAGACGCAAAGGGAATATGCCGCTAAGAATACATTCATGCATCATGGCTACATGCCGGCTTTGCGTGAAAAAAATTTACCTGACCCCCTACCAACTACCGTTATATTTTTCTCGCACCATTCTGCCACAGTCCAAAATCAAGTAGCTTTATCGAATGACGATCATCAGCCCGGAAACATTTTACCCTAAAAGAATCCAGGAATTAACCGCTGAAAAACAAAAGCAAAACAGCCGAAAATCACAGCTGGCCTGGCTTCGTTTTTTTTCACTCATCACTGCTTTTGTTGCAGCCTGGCTTTTATGGCCGGAAGGCGTAGTCGTGGGGCTATTAACTTTTATTGCTTTAATCGGGTTATTCATTTATTTTTTAAAGCAGGATATAACCAATAATGCCGCTATGGAGAATACCAGCCGGCTAATCGCCCTCAACGAAACAGAGCTCTTGATCCTCCGGCACCAATTCTTTCATCTCCCCGATGGCAGTCGCTACCAGCCTGCAGGTCATCCGTACACCCATGACCTTGATATTTTTGGCCGTGCTTCCCTGTACCAATATTGCAACCGCAGTACTTCCGAACAGGGAAATGCTACAATGGCTGGCTGGTTGATTGAGCCTGCACCAGTCCCGTTGATTTTGCAACGGCAGGAAGCAGCCAAAGAATTAACAGATAAAAACCATTGGCGGCAACAACTGCAGGCTTATGGGATAGCAGATGCTATCAGTACCGGCACGGAAGAAAAAATCAGCCAGTGGCTAGCCGAAGAAAATAAATTTATTCATCGCCCATTTTGGAAAATAGTCCGGGTCTTTTTGCCCGCCATCAGTCTTACGGTGCTGGGACTTTATATTGCAGGAACCATAGTATCCAATCAATTTTTTCCGGCTGCCACCTTATTAATGATACTGGCATTCAGCATTTCAAAAAAAGTGATACCGGTACATGCCAAACTGAGCAAGGTTTCTCCCCAACTCGAAACCTTATCCAACAGCATCGGATGGATAGAGCAAAAAGCTTTTACCAGTCCTTATCTGCAGGGCATTAAAAATGTATTTGATCACCATCCTGAAAAAGCTTCGCAAAAAATAAAAAAACTGACCCGGATACTGGAACGGCTGGACCTCCGACTCAACTTTGTTGTCTTTATTCCGCTCAACACTTTTCTTTTCTGGGACCTGCAACAGGTATTTGCCCTTGAAAAATGGAAAGAAAATAATAAGCATACGATCAGTGACTGGTTTAAAGGATTGGCTGAAATGGAAGCGATCTCCAGCATCGGTACCCTGGCCTTTAATCATCCTGCCTGGGTTTTTCCTGCTATCAGTCCTGATGAAGCAGTCTTTGAGAGTGAACAACTTGGACACCCGTTGATCCCGGAAGATAAAAGGGTGAATAATTCCTTTTCTACCAAAGGAGTTAACCAGTTAAATCTTGTTACAGGCTCCAATATGGCCGGGAAAAGTACATTCCTGAGAAGCATCGGTGTTAATATGGTACTGGCAATGGCCGGTGCACCGGTTTGCGCCAGCCGTCTCCTGCTTTCGCCAATGAAAGTTATGAGCAGTATGCGGATCAGCGATAACCTGGAAGAAAGCACTTCGACTTTTTATGCCGAACTGAAAAAACTCAAAGAGATCATTGAAGCCGTAAACAGGAATGAAAAAGTATTCCTGCTGCTTGACGAAATACTTAGAGGTACCAATTCAGCCGACCGGCACACGGGGTCAAAGGCATTGATCAAACAACTTATTCATCATAAAGCGGCCGGGGTATTGGCAACCCATGATCTTGAACTGGCTAAACTGGCAGAACCCTATCCCGATAATATCCGGAACTATCATTTTGATGTACAGGTAGCCAACGATGAATTATTTTTTGATTATAAATTGAAAAATGGCATCTGCCAGAGCATGAATGCCTCTATATTGATGAAGAAGATTGGAATAGAACTTTGAAGAAGTTTATGGTTTATTGTAAATAGTTTATGGTTCTTAAAACTCAGGAAAACTTTAATTTACTTAAAAAGCCTGATACTCATGGAAGCCAAAGAACAAAAATTCAGTATTCTTTAAAAGGCCTGCAATAACACGCTCAACCAGAAACCAGGAACCAAAAACTATAAACTATATAAATTCCGATACCCTTTAAGATCCCTGCAATAGCACGCCAACCATAAACAATAAACGAAAAACTATAAACTCGTATCATTTTCCCCAACCAAACCAATCATTCCCGTTCGCATATAGCATTAATGCGATCAGGATGATAAAGCCGGCAATCTGGGCGTACTCCATAAATTTATCATTAGGTTTTCTGCCGGTGATCATCTCCCATAGGGTGAACATTACATGTCCGCCATCCAAACCGGGTATCGGCAGCATATTCATAAAAGCAAGGATTACAGATAGCATGGCAGTTAATCTCCAGAATGACTCCCAATCCCACACCGGAGCAAATATGGAACCCATTGACTTAAATCCACCCACGGCTTTATAACCACCTGTGTTCGGATTTAAGATCGTTTTAAACTGGGCAACATAATCCCTCAGTTCTGTAAAAGTCATTTTTACTCCGGCGGGAAATGCTGGCAAAAAATTATACCTGGTCACTTCAAAACGTAACCAGCCCAGGCTATCCAATTGCTTCATTGTGCCATAGGGATTGAACCCGATCTGACCTTCTGCATTGATCCCTGAAACAAAACTGGTATCCCTTCCCTGCCTGTTCACAGTTATTAAAACTGTTTTATTCTTTTTTGTTTCCAGTACATCGGCCAGTTCATCAAAATAACTGAAACGGGTAGAATCAATACCCACGATCATATCATTCTTTCTCAATCCGGCTTTATACGCAGTGGAGGTATCATTCACTCTCAAAACCATGGCAGGAATACGGGGTTCAATAAAGCCGGTTCTTTTTTGATTTTTATTTTGAACCAGTTGACCTACAAAATTTTCCGGCAGGTTGATGACCAATGGCTGCCCATCTCTTTCCAGCTGCACCTGTGTGGCCGTAATCAATTTCTTCTTAAAACGGGTCAGGTCATACACTTCTTTACCATCCACCCCGATAATTTTGTCGCCGTTTTTGAAACCTATTTTCATTAAAGTACTGTCGCCGATATGCACGCCAAACTTCATTGAGCTTGAAGGGACTTTTTTATCACCCCAGACCATTAATATAAAAGCATAGATGACAAAGGCAACGAGAATATTCATAATCACACCACCCAACATGACGATCAAACGTTGCCAGGCGGGCTTGCTGCGAAATTCCCAGGGCTGTGGTGGTAGCTTCATTTGTTCCTTGTCCATACTCTCATCGATCATGCCGGATATTTTTACATACCCGCCCAATGGCAACCAGCCAATACCATAAACCGTATCCCCTACTTTCTTTTTCACCAGTGAAAACCATGGATCGAAGAATAAAAAGAATTTTTCTACACGGCATTTAAACCACCTGGCAGTAATGTAATGGCCAAACTCATGTAATACGACCAATATTGAGAGAGACAATAATAATTGCCCGGCTTTGATCCCGACTTCGGCCCAATTGATTGCTAACAGGTTCATAATTTTTATACTTAATGAATAAATCCCGATACGTATCGGGACTTACTCTTTTATTTTCAGGTAAGATTATAGCTTAATTATATCGGCGGCAAAGTTACGAGCCTCCCCGTCGCTGTCAAAATATTCCTCCAGTGTGGGTTTCTCGATAAAGGGGATATTTTGCATCGTTTTTTCGATCACATCGGTCATATCAAGAAAGTTAATACGATTGCGGAGGAAAGCATACACGGCTATTTCATTCGCAGCATTCATTACGCAGGGCAGATTACCTCCCTTGTTCAACGCATCCATTGACAAGGCTAAATTTCTGAAAGTCTTAACATCCGGTTCTTCAAACGTGAGACTGCTGATTTTCTTAAAGTCATAGCGGGGGAAATCATTCCTGATCCTTTTGGGAAATGCCAGTGCATACTGGATCGGTAATTTCATATCGGGTAATCCCATCTGTGCTTTAATACTACCATCTTCAAACTGCACCATACTATGAATGATACTTTGCGGATGGATCACAACTTGTATCTGTTCCGGCTTCAGGTTAAACAACCATTTCGCTTCTATCATCTCCAGCCCTTTATTCATCAGGGTCGCCGAATCAATGGTGATCTTTGCTCCCATGGTCCAGTTGGGATGTTGCAAGGCATGCTCTCGTTTTACATTGACCAGGTAATTAGGCTTGCGGCCAATAAAAGGGCCACCAGATGCTGTAAGGATAATCTTTTCAATCCTGTTCCTTGTTTCTCCGATCAGGCATTGAAAAATTGCGGAGTGTTCTGAATCAACCGGGATGATCGGTACTTTATTCTCGACCGCTTTCCGCATGATGATATCACCTGCTACCACCAGGGTTTCTTTATTAGCCAGGGCTATTACCTTGCCGTTCTCAATGGCTTTTAAAGTAGGTCTTAATCCGGCATAACCTACAATACCTGCCAGCATCAGATCATAGCAGTCCATTGCTGCCACTTCTTCGAGTGCCTTTTCTCCGGTAAACACTTTTATATCAGTAGCAGCAAGTGCTTCTTTTACTTTATTGTATTTTTTTTCATCCCCGATAACGACTACGTTGGGATTAAATTTCAGGGCCTGTTGCACCAGCAATTCATCATTGGTCTGTGCGGTCAGCACTTCGGCAGAGAATTTATCCGGGTTGGCAGCGATCACATCCAATGCCTGGGTACCGATGGAACCGGTAGAACCGAAAATGGCAATTCTTTTTATGGGTTGTTCTTCAGGCATTGGTTTAAGCTATCTGTAAGTTTTCTGTCCACTTGATTAATTCATCAGCTATCTTCCGGTCATTACTGAGCCGGGGTACTTTATTCTGTCCGCCCAATTTGCCAATAGATTTCATGTAATTAATAAATCCATTTTTGCGGACCGGTGTGATCTTCAACGGCGACAGGATATTGCCCCCGATCAGGTCATCATAATATACATTTTTCTCCCGCAAGTGCTGATCCAGCCGCTGCGAAAAGGCCGGAAGATTGTGCGGGATGTTCTCAAATTCCACAAACCACTCATGATAGGATTTTCCTGCATCACTACTCACAAAAGGAGCGACGGTAAATTCGGTGATATGAACCTGTTCTTCCTCTGCAGCTTTTAACATACTGGCTTCTACTTCTTCACCGATCACATGCTCGCCAAAGGCCGAAATAAAGTGCCTGGTTCTTCCCGTAACAATGAGGCGGTAAGGATCAACAGAAAGGAATTTAATCGTATCACCCAAATTATAACCCCATAAACCTGCGTTACTATTAATGATTAATGCATAATTCTCTCCCACTTTCACTTCTTTCAGGGAAAGCCGTGTTGGATTTTCATTGAATATTTCGCCGGCGGGAACGAATTCAAAAAAAATACCACTGTTGGTATTGAGTAATAAGCCTTCTGCTTCCTGCGAATCCTGGAAGGCAAAAAAACCTTCACTGGCCGGGAATAATTCGATCGTATCTATTTTCCGGCCCACACTTTCCAGCAACTTTGCTTTGTAAGGTTCAAAGTTGACACCGCCCTGCACCATCACACTGAAATTGGGAAACAGGTCGCCTACTTTCTTGCCGCTTCTTTTGATCAATTCATCAAAATACATTTGCATCCATGGTGGTATACCACTGATCAGTGTCATATTCTGCTGTATCGTTTCATCCACTATTTTATTCAGCTTGGTTTCCCAATCCTCGATGCAATTAGTTTCATAAGATGGCAGCTGGTTAGTTCGGAGGTACTTTGGCACATGATGGTTAACAATACCACTCAACCGGCCAGTAGGAATGCCACCCACCCTCTCCAGGGTTGGGGAACCGGACAGGAAGATCAGCTTGCCATCAGCAAACCGGGTGTTTCCCGTTTCCGCCATATAACAAAGCAGCGCATTGCGGGCAGTATTGATATGATTGGGAATCGATTCTTTGGTAATAGGGATATACTTGGTGCCACTGGTGGTACCGCTGGTCTTGGCAAAATAAATTGGCTTGCCTTTCCAAAGTACATTGTGACGTCCTTCCTTGATCTTATCGACCCAGGGCCGCATTTGTTCATAATCCCGGATCGGTATGGCCTGGCGGAATTCCTCGTAGCTATTTACTTTGTCAAGCCCGGATTCCTTACCAATTTCAGTCATCCGGCCTATTTTAAGCTGGTTTTTGAGGATGTTCTCCTGGTCAGCCACCGCGGTGGCCATACCTTTGCGAATACCTTTATATATATAGGAAGCGAACGGCCTGGCTAAGAAAGACTTGATTTTCATACATTATGAGCTAAGAAACCTAAAGGCCCCGTCTGACCGGTCATCCGGGCAGGGACCACAAATATAACGGATGAGAGCGCAAAAAAGGGTCATTTTATAGCCAAAGTTGCCGGCTGGCCGGCTTTAAAATCAAGTAAATCTTTGATTTCCCGTTTGCAGGTACGATTTTTCCCCTTACCTTTGCCTCCCGAAATCCTGATCCCGCCTTAGGCGGAACGAAGGTGAGGGACTAAATTTTAATAGTATGATAGCTGTAATAAAAGTTGCCGGACAACAGTATAAAGTAGAAAAAGACCAGACCTTGTATGTACCCCGTGTAGAGGGCGTTGCTGGTGATAATGTGGAGCTCGAAGTGTTACTGGCTGCTGCCGATGGTAGCCTTTCTGTTGGTTCTGCTGTAAAAGCAAAAGTAGTCGCAGAGATCGTTGACCAGGTAAAAGGTGATACCGTTATTGCGTACAAGCAAAAAAGAAGAAAAGGGTTTCACAAAAAGAAAGGTCACCGTACAGCGTATACCAAAATTAAAGTAACCAGTATTGCTTAATCGCAATTTGACTAACCCAAGTATTCATTTTTAAAACTTCGAGATATGGCACATAAGAAAGGTGAAGGCAGCGTAAAAAATAACCGCGACTCACAAAGCAAACGCCTTGGTGTAAAAATCTTTGGTGGCCAGGCCGCTATTTCCGGAAATATTATCATCCGTCAGCGTGGCACTGAATACCATCCCGGTAAAAATGTTGGAGTAGGAAGAGACTTCACCTTGTTCGCATTAACAGATGGTGTTGTTGAATTTCGTAAGAGAAAAAACAACAGAACCTACGTTTCTGTAGCTGCTGTTGAAGCAACCGAGGCATAAGCCCCGTTTAGCCTGTTTATAAATTTGTGGAAAAAAAATTTGGGTAGTATAAAAT
>JAWXCO010000124.1:0-26448 GCA_034408705.1 Bacteroidota bacterium | reverse complement strand
GCGGTTTATGGGGTAAGAAAAAAGCAACGATGAGCGGGAATGATTATTAATGACCTATCCTGGTTATTGTAAAAAGGAGCTGCCATACGGCTCCTTTTTTTCTACATTAATCGTCTTTACTGCCCTTGTCGCCCACAAAATATTGTTCCTTATTCCTGAACAGTACATTGAATGTCGTAAGCGAGCCATAGCAGCGTGTGATGTATTGCTGAATATTTACTTTTTCCTCATCTTTAAGCGTTTTGCTGCTGTTGATGTTTTGCTCCAGCACCCGTAAGCGGTCCCGCAGCATTACGATCTTATGAAAAAAATCCTCGATCGAAATTTCTTTGGGTTTCAGGCTCTTATCGGAAGGTTGTAAAAGCATCATACCTTTTATCCACTTATCACCCAGGGGTACATTTTCGGTAATGCCGCCCCAGAGACGGAGGATCTTTAAGAGTGACCGTTCCACTTCAGAATGAGTTTCTATTTCTGCCGTTACATTTTCAGGAATGATATCATCCAGCTTGTCATCCGTTTTATCAATTTCTTTGATACCATGATTGATAAAGGAGATCAGGTAAGTGGCATATTTAATGCCAACGATTACACCGGGGCCATACAAAGTATGTTGTAAACGGGTGCCGATGCCGAGTGTTGTTTGTTCCATAGTGTTTTATTTCAGGTGATATAATTTGTCAATGACCTGGATGAGGGTATCTGCTTTCGCCAGCTGATTCTTCAGGTAAGTCGTGTATGTGCCTTTCATCAGGTTCTTTAAATGGGCGATCCGGTTGCAAAATTCAGTGAGGGCAAACGGGTCTTTTTTCAGCAATACGGCATCAGCTTTCACTTCCCTTTTCCCGTTGACGGCATTTTCCGAGTAATATTTGTTGTCAAAAATGGTATACGACAGATCACGGGCTTTTACCCTCATCTCCTGAATGATCGCTTCAATCTGCGTGATCGCTGACTTCCCGGCCCAGTAATCGATGATGCCGTCTATGACCGGTTTTTTTGCTATCAGCCGCATGCCGCCGGAATTCTTGAGCTGCGTTTCCGTACGATCTGTCATCGGCATGCCGAAACCTGCCAGGGTCGTAATGTTGTATTCATATAATCGTTTGATCATGGCCGGAGATTGCGTGTTTTCTTCCTGTATGATCTTTACCAGGAAGTCGCCCTGCCTGCTTGATCGTTTCATTTGTTCCAGGCCTTTGAGGAGGACGCTGGTATCCTTGCAAAGGTCTTCCCGGAACGAAGCTGCATATTGTTTCCCCCTTTCTTTTTCGATCTTGTGTTCCAGCTGATACTCGGCCAGGAAACCGCAGAACACAGCAAGGAACAACATTAAAAACTCCCAGAAATAATGGGTCCATTTTTTTCGGGCGGTATGTGCATGGTGGTGTACTTCCATAAAATTATATTTTAGTCAAAATGGTATTCCTTTTTTATCATTTCAATGAGCCTTACTGCCCGATTACGAAGAATAATAGCTCTACCCTGATAAAATTTAGTGGTAGAGGAATAATAATGATAGTTCAGCGAAACCGTGTTTATATCTTTTGCATCAGAAGAAAGCAGGGCCGGTTTTACTGGAGGTTTGTTAATAATTGTCCGGCTGCCGCTAAAAGTAATCGTTCCGAAATTCATCATTTGCTGAAAAACATAGCTGTCAAATAACCTAACGTTTCCTTTGTGAACTTCATCCATTTTCAGGCGCAGCAGGTCGGTTTGATTGGCCAGCCATTGAAAGGATACATAGTAAGTACCAATACTGTCCAACAGTATTTTGGGTTTTATATATCGGAGCAGGCCCGAACTTTTCAGCTGGTCAAAGGATTTTGAGTTGGAGTAATAATAACCCAGATTGGCTGTAACAGTTCTGGCGGCAACATAAATATCGGAGGTATTTGTAATATCCGAGTGTAGTAATTCAATCAATGAATCGGCCATCTGTGCACCGTAGTTATTCCGATCTATCACCGAATCAAAAAGAACTATATCTGATTGAAGGTCGGATACCAGGGAATTCAATTGTTTCTTCACTTCTTTTTTATGTAGAATTCCTTCCCTGAGGTTTTCGGCATAAAACCCCAATGAGACAGCCAAAAATAACATTAAAAACTCCCAGAAATAATGGGTCCACTTTTTTCGGGCGGTATGAGAGTGGGCATGTACTTCCATAATCTAATTTTTTATGTGGTATTCTTTTCTGAGCTCTTTCAGCAATACGGTATTTAAATCAATATAGTTTTGAAATTATATTGTTCTTGTACCCCGGCAGTTAAAAGTAAATATGCTTAATATATTTCCCGCCTCTTCTGTGTCAAAGACTTCCGGCTTTTTTAACTTAAAAGCGATTATGGTATCCTTCTTTTCATATTCAACTAAGTTTTCAAACATATTCTTTCCCCCAAACTGTAATTTAGATTCAAATTCAGAATCATAACGTTTAATAAGTAAAGGGACTATGTAGCTTTCCCTGTAAGAAGATTCAAGAGCTTGCCTGTCCTTTATATTATAAATGGCAACGGAAATATCGCCAATCAATTTTTGCAATTCCTTGCTTTTAAAGTAGCGAAGAGAGCCTGAGTTTTGTAGTTGTTCCAATACCACCGTTCTGGCCTCAAAAAGAGTTGGACTGCGAAATAAAATACCATTATGGAAATTTATGGCGAAGGTTTTTGAAACATTGGTCATACTGCTGTCTTTAAAATAATTTCGCAGGTGCGACTGTGCATTTTCAAGCTTGACACGATTCTGATATCTTAGAGCAACATTTACTAAATCATTTTTCAATTCTTCATAGAAGCTTTTAGCCAGTTCTTTTGCCCGGTCTCTTTCAATCTTATGTTCCAATTGATATTCTGCCAGGAATCCGCAGAAAACAGCAAGGAATAACATGAGAAACTCCCAGAAATAATGGGTCCATTTTTTTCTGGCGGTGTGGGAGTGTGCATGTATTTCCATAAATTAAGGTTTTGTGTTCTATTTTTTTATTTGTAAACGAACTTATAGAATAAACTCTTCAATATTCTCATAGTTGATAAACCGGAAACTGTGTTTCGGATAGTTGGAGGAAAAAGTTTTGCTTAGCCTCGGTTTATTTTTTTCGCTCCACTTAATTTCAAATGTTTCAAGCTGGCTGCCTTGTTGAATTATCAAATCAATTTCCTGCTGGTCATGCGTACGCCAGAAGAAAAATTGCCCAAACTGTTTCTTGTATTCGTTCTGTTTATACATTTCGCTGATAACAAAGTTTTCCCATAGGGCGCCTTTATCGTTCCGACTTTCAATGAGTGAAAAGTTGCCGGTAAGGGAATTTATTATACCGTTATCTGTAAAATATACTTTCCGCCCTTTCTTTAATTCTTTTGTCAGGTTGGTGGCGTAAGCAGGCAGCCTGAAAATAATATAGCATTGCTCCAGCAACTGAATATATTTTTCCACTGTTTCATTATTAATCTGCAGTTGCTTACTCAACTGGTTATAATTTATTTCGCTGCCAACGCTGGCTGCCAGCATTTTCAACAAATGAATTAGTTTCTCAGGTTTTTTTAAAACCTGGTGCATCAGGATATCTTTATACAAAAAACTGTCGGACAAAAGCTTAAGCCGTTCCCTTTCTTCTCCCAAATTGGTAACTACCTCGGGATAATACCCATATACCATCCGGTGATAAATCATTCTTTTTTCCTCTATTAACCCATGATGGTTTACCATTTCAGAAAAACTGAGCGGAAATAAATGGAATTCCCACTTTCTGCCGGTAAGTGGCTCATTGGTTTTGTTTTTTATTTCAAAAGCTGAAGAGCCGGTGGCGATAACCTGTATATCTTTTAATGTATCAGTAATCAGTTTCAGTTTTTTACCAACATCTGTTATTTGCTGCGCTTCGTCAATAATGATAATTTTATTTTTTCCAAAATGGCTTTTTAGCCTGGTGGAAGTGGCACTTTCTATCATCAGTTTGATATCCGGTTCATCTGCATTGAGCCATAAGCTGTCTTTATAGTTTTGGGTAATAATTTTTAGCAGGGTTGTTTTACCCGTTTGCCTGCCACCAAGCAGGATGATAGCTTTTTGCTTATGGAATTTTGCTTTTATCTCCTTTTCAAGAAAACGTGAAATCATTACATTTTATGTTATATCCGCAAATATACCGCTTTATTTTATGTTATATCCGAAAAATCAATAAAACCAGTTACTGTGAAGGCATAGCCCAAACTCCTCTCACTCTCCCGGATGATAAGTTCGTTCTGCTTTTTTCAACACATCTTCTTTATAAAACAACACATCCTTAAATTTTCCTTTGGTGTACATCTCCTGCTGGTCTGTAAAATGTTTGGAAGAAGGGTCGCCGCTTTCGCCACCGGCGAGTAATGATTTTGCTTTTATCCGTTTGCCAAATTCTACTGCACATACAAAGCTATTGCCACTTACACCATATCTTTTAGTAGTACCGGGATAGTAGCGGCTGTTATATGAAGGTAACTGCCCCCAGCTTGCAGACGCAAAGCCAACAGGATAGCTGGGCTGGTCATCCTTATATTTTTGTACGATATCACTTGAGATTCGTTGATAACGATTAATGTCTCCCCAGGCAACATCCCATTTGCCGAATTTGCCTTTTAATTCTTTTACAACGGCAAGTAATGGCGGCAGCAACTCTTTTGCAGTTGCAGTGGCAGCAAATTTTTTCACCAGTGTTACCTGGTCATCCCTTCCTTCATCAATATATATTCTTTGAATAGTGGCAGTTAGTTTTTCTGCCCACTCAATAGCCAATGTAGTAGCAACGGAATTTTCGGATGAATGATAATCCCATTTTTTCAATGTTTGTATGGGCTCTGCTAATTGTGAATACAATAAGTCTGTTGCTAAAATATTTTTTTCAAACGATGATACCAATGCGGGAACTAAAACTTCCATGGCAGAAAGTTTGGTATCATAACCGGCGGCAATCGTTTTATCAATGGTAAATTTATTTTCGCTGCTTAATACTCTCGCAGCATTAATACCCCGGAAGTTTTCTCCATCAGGAGCCATATAAGCCGGATAATTTGCCTGTTTCGGACTGCTATTTCCGGAAACAGTGAATGGAGTGGAGTTGCAATTTTGTATCCACCCGGTAGCCGGATTATATACATGCACTATTTCATCGAGTGTATGCAAGCCTTTCCATTCGGTGGCAGCGGTAGTGCCATCAACAGGAAGGCTCCAGTTTATTTTTTTATCTCTGCGGGGAACATAGTCGCCATGCCAGTAGGCAATATTTCCTTTGTTGTCTGCAAACACCGTGTTGTTAGAAGTGTTGGCATACATCGCCATATTCTTTTTATAATCTTCCAGCCCCTTTGTTTTGGTGCGGAGAAAACTCTGCATCAAACTTTTCAGCGAACGATTATAACCTCTTACACTAATCCATTTTCCATTGCGGTTGGCCATAACAGGACCGTGATGGGTATAATAAGTTGTAATAATTTTTGTCTGAATAACATTATCTTTTTTATAACGAAGGGTTATTAATTTTTGGATGACCGGCTTCAGTGTTTTATTGTATTCATAAAAAAGCTTGTTATTTTTTTTAATAATTTTTTCTTCATAGAGATCGGCTACATCTACAATACTGGAGGTGTGCATCCATCCGCAATGTTCATTAAAACCCTGGTAAATAAAAAACTGTCCCCAGGTAACAACACCGTATACATTAAGCCCTTCTTCACTTACCATGTGTACTTCCGGCCGGAAATAAAAAGTAACATGTGGGTTGATGTATAAAATGGCATTACCTGATTCTGTTTTGGATGGAGCTATCGCAAAACCGTTAGAACCGGTTATATTTTCTTCCATTATATTTCTTGTCTTAGCAATTACCGGAGCATTGGTTCCCAGGTAAAAATTCCTTACATCATCTTCCGATACATCACCGGTGCTTATGGCGCCGATGCTGCCATCTGTCCATAATAATTGATACCAGGGTTTGAAACGGGTAAGCAATGCCGGTTTTACTTCCGGGTGTTTATACAGGTAATAATTAATACCGTCGGCATAAGCATTTAATAATTGCTGAAACCAAACCGGGCTTTTTTTATAATCAGCCACAGCTTCAGCAGAATCAATAATAAGTTTGATGTATAAATCATTTTGCAATTCTGCTTCGCCTTTTATTTCACTCATCCGGCCCAGTTTTTCAATATAGTTCATCTCCACCCTTTTAAAATCGTCTTCACATTGGGCATACAGCAAACCAAACACTGCATCGGCGTCTGTTTTACCATAGATATGGGGTATGCCATAGTTATCCCGGATGATGGTTACGCTTTTGGTCTGTTTTTCCCAACGGCCAATTTCTGAGGGCGAAAATTTCTGAGCAATAAGCTGTACGGGAAATAAGAGAAGCAGCAGTAGTTTTTTCAATGTATAAACCTGTTTTAAAAAAAGACGATAATATAATTAGTTTCTTAAATAGTAACCAGCCAGTGCATTTACAATAGTAGCAGGATTTGCTTCATCGGTATTAGTGAGTATGATAACAGACAATCCATCATTTACAAACCTGGAGTAGTATGACCTGAAACCGATATTACTACCGCCATGCGAAACAGTTTTGTGTCCCTGAAACTCATCAATCGTCCAGCCAAAACCATAATAAGATTTTGAACTTTCGCTGACGGAAGTTTTAATAAAAGGTTGCCAAAGTGTTTCCCAGTTTTCTTTTTTCAGAATTATTTTTTTCATGCTTATTTTTAATCTGGAGAAATGTAACTGAAAATACCACATTTCTCCAGCTATCGGTACGTTTAACAACTTTATAATTCAGGCTTTTTTCAGGTTGTCGACTATTTTCCTTGTTCGGCTAATGGGGTCTTTTTACGCTGCTCTGCTTGTACTAATTGTGTTTTGGCTAAATCCGGAATAAAATTCCGGATTTGTCCGATTCCAGATTTAGCAGAAAATGTAAAATCTGGAATTGGCTGGTTTAACCACCACTACCCGGGTTCTCCAGTTCTTCAATCGTTTTCTTAGCTGCTGCCAGTCGTATCGTTTTATTTTTCTCTACCAGTTTATGCGTAGCCCATTTTTCTAATTTATGATGCAACGGTACCAATAAGGCTGCAATGCAAACCAATGCTAGCAACATCAGTACCGGTGAATGATGGGTAATACGTTCTAAAAAAGGATGTAGTAATAGGTTTAAAAATTCAAATACCAGTAATAAAGCTACTACTCCGAGAAACTGAATAAGTTTTGTATTGGTAATATGGCGGCGGCTGAGTAATAAAAAAGTAATGATGAAAGTGATAATGCCGAGGGCTAATAATGCGTACTGTAAATTTTGTTTGCGTTGTTCCGCCGCTTCTGATTTTTTGGTTTGTTCTTCAACCACCCTTACTTCTTCATTGAAGGCTAATGCCTGGGTTTTATTGATTCTTTCCTGGCTAAAAATGGTATCTCTTAACGCAAGCTCTTCTTTGGAGTAATAATAGGCACTCTCTATTTTATCTTGCTTGTCAAATATTATTTTTAAAAAACCAGCTGCTACAAATTTGAAATAATTATTTTGAGCCTTTTCGCCAATAGTCAACAGGTCTTTAGCCTGTACTTCAGCAGCAGCATAATCTCCCGTGCTGATAAGAAAATCAATATAATTACTTTTAACAACAAATCTTGCAAAGGGATAAAAATTTATTTCAGTTGCTAACGCCTTTTTAAAATAAGCAGTGGCCAGTTCAATATCTCCTGATTTATTATATAGGCTCCCAAAAGTTGAATTTATAAACAAATTAAAAATACCATAGTTAAGTTTCAGGTTCGTTTCATTGGCAGCATTTAAATAAGGCAATGCTACCCTGGGTTGTGCCATAAATAAATAATGAGCAGCAGTATTCAGCTTTAACTGTAGTAACAGGTAATTGTATTCGGGGTGGCTGGTATCAGGTGAATTAGATTCCGCTTTTTTTAAAAACTTTAGTTGTTCTGAAAAATTTCCTGACAGCTGATTAGCTATAGCTATATCAATATATAAGGATGACAACCATCTTTTACTATTGGCTCTTTCTGCATATGGAATACCTTTAAACAGGTAATCCAAGGCAGTATTAAAATCTGCCTTTTCAAATAAATAATAATCGCCTGCTTTATTGTAACTAACCGCTATCAGGCTATCGTTCTTTTGCTGCATGGCAATACGAAGCATTTCTAAATTGTTGTCCACAGTATTTTCGCCTACACCATTGGTGTAATAACCATTGGCAATTTCTGTCAGCAGGTTATACCGGCTTATTGGTTCGGTAGATTTTGATAACAGATTTTTTAAACTGTCAACTCTTGTGGTTTGTGCAAAAGCTAGTTGTGTAGTTGCAATAAAACAAAAGAGGAGTATTATTTTTTTCATCATTCTGTTAATTTATTCCATTTACTTTACCCTATTATACTTTTTCAATACATCCATCACCAACTTATGCGGCAGCGCATAAGATTTATTTCCGTTTATCCCTTCCATTGTTTCCGCAGCCACCATCGCATTGATAATCGCTTCTTCCGTTGCCTGTATAGTGGCTTCAAATAATGGATTGATTTCATCGTTGGGCAATACATCAACTTTTGTAAAATTGGCCCGTTGGAAAGCTGTTGAGTTAGCGGTAGAGAAGGCGATAAAAATATCGCCGGAACCATTTGTTCCTTGTCCGCCCACTTGCCCGATACCTAAGGAAACCCGTTGAACAATTCTTTTTAACTGGTGGGGTAAAACCGGAGCATCCGTGGCAACAACCACGATAATAGAACCATCACCCGGTTGATAAGAAGGCGGAGCTTTGAATTCATTGTTCAAAGTATCAATAAGTTCTTTACCAATTGGTACTCCGGCAATAGTAAGATTTCTTTTTCTGCCAAAGTTTGATTGTACGAAAACACCTAGGGTATAAGTAGAATCTTTAATTTTTATAACTCTTGATGAAGTTCCTGATCCACCTTTAAATCCCAAACACATCATACCCGTACCACCGCCGACATTTCCTTCTTTTATAAAGCCACTCTTTGCACTATCTAATGCCTCATATGCATTACTTTCTTTTACATGAAAACCATAAATGTCATTTAAAAAACCATCATAAGTTTCTGCCACAACAGGGTAGGTGTACCAGAAATCTTCTTTGTACCAACCCTTTTTTACATACCATTTTAATACAGCATCTCTTACCACACCCACACTATTGGTATTGGTTATCATAATCGGGCCTTCCAAAAATCCCGACTCTTTCACCCAGGTTGTTCCTGTCATTTCACCATTGCCATTCAGTGTGTACCAGTTTGCATGAACAGGATTATTATTTCTTCCCCTTGGTAAAATAGCAGTAACACCGGTGCGCACCGGGCCTTTGCCCCGTATATTTTTTCCGGTGCCGGAAATGATCGTGCTATAACCTACTTCCACACCTTTTACATCAGTAATAGCATTGTACTTTCCAGGTATGCCATCAAAGGGAATTCCAATATCCCTTGCTCTTGGTTTTTGTGCAGAGATGGAATAATGAATGATAAGCAGGAAAAATAGTGAAGCAATAAATTTCATAACAGTTGGTTTATATTTAATGAGGATAAAGTATTACGGGAATTATTATTTCATTTTTAAAAATCTTGCTGCATTATTGTAGAGTATATCTTCTTTGTCTTTTTTTGTGAGGAAGGGTAAACTATTTAGAAAGCGAACCGATTTTTCAATGGCATACGGCCATATCATTTGGTCTGAGCCAAACATTACCCGATCCAGATAACCAGCTTCCTTGATATTTCGAAGGAATTCTTTGATATAGCGTTGTGTATTAGGTTCCACCCAAAGCATCACTGCAAGATCTGTATATAGTTGTGGATAATAGGACATGAGTCTGATGGCATGCTCTGGCCAGTCTTCTCCTCCGGCATGCATCATATAAATTCTAAGTTTAGGATATTTTACTAAAACATCTTCAATTAAATAAGGGTCTCCCAGGTGAAGTCTTGCTTTCGGCGACCATGAATAGGTTCCTCCCGGGTCGCCACCACCTGTATGTATGGCTACCGGAATATCATACTTTTCACAGATGCGTAAATAAGGCTGCCAGATAGAATCGCTAAGTGTGGTACCGCTATAATAGGCGCCGATTTCCCCAAATACTTCAATCTTTTTATCTTTTACCAATTGCTCAAACTTAACACTGTCCATTCCATAATCATTTGGAGAAAACATTAAAATTCCCCTGATAACAATTTGATTGCTGTCTTTTGCCGCCCAGTTTTCTACACTTTCAGGATTACCACTTACAACAGCTTTCAAAATATTTAATTTCTTAAACGCTTCGAAAGTTGCCAGTCGATGTGTTTCTGCATTTCGAGAACCTTTATTGCCATAATGATCGCTTGATGGTTCCCGGCCACCAAAGTCGCCGTCTGTGTAAGAATGAATGTGCATGTCAATAATTTTTATTTGCGCCTGTATGGTTGCAGTAAAAAAGAACAACGCACTTAAAAAGGCGAGTAGTGTTTTTGATGTTTTATTTCTCATGCTGAATGTATTTTAAATTTTTGTTGATTTTTAATCTGCACTCACCAATACCCTTTTCCATAATTTGTTGTGGCTGATGATTAAGGTTTGAGTGTTCAATGTAAACGGCCTTGGCTGGTCGGTATCAATATACCATGGTAATGAACCGCCTTTCACATCTGTAATGGCATTGAATTTACCGGGAATGCCTTCAAAAAGAATTCCAATATCTCTTGCTATTGGTTTTTGTGCAGAGATGGAAGAATGAATAATAAGCAGGAAAAATAGTGAAGCAATAAATTTCATAACAGTTAGTTTATATTTAATGAGGATAAAAACATTACTGCAAATGCTATTCTGTCTTTTTTAATTCATCTGAACCAATCCGCTTTACATTTATAAACGGACTTATCATTAAGTACCAGAAGGTTTGTTTTTTGGCCTCATCAAATTCTTTTAATCCAAACTTTATCTGCTCCACCGGTTTGTGTTTATAGGTTCCAAAAATCCGGTCCCATAGAATGAAGATGTCAGCAAAATTAGAGTCTGTATAATACTGGTCTTGCTCATGATGCACTTTGTGCAGGTTGGGTGTTGTAAATACCAATCTAAATGTTTTATCAATCCATGTAGGAAATTTCAGGTTGGCATGTTTCAGGAAAAAGAAGGGTACAGAAACCAGGAAATATAATCCCAGTGATACCAGGTCTAACCCGAAAATACCTGCGGCCACAATATTGCCAACACCAAACCATAAAAAACTCTCAATAGGATGGCCTCTGAAAAAAGTAGAGGAATCCATGCTGGTATCGCTGTGATGAACCCTGTGAAAACGCCATAGTAACGGTGCTTTATGTGATGTACGGTGAAACCAGTATGTAACAAAATCAAACAAGACGACTGCCAGTATCAGTTTTAGCCAAACCGGAACCTGTATCATATAAAAAAGGCCAACCTGGTTTTTATTCAGCCATTCAATACTATACACTAAAACGATTGCCCACAACAAATTTCCAAGAAAAAAAACAATCTGGAACAACAGGTTCTGTAGTAAATGCTGCGGTCTTTTATTGAATTTGAAATGGGTATTCATAAACTGTTCCAGCGAAAAAAAGACGACAATAAACCCTATGACGATGTAATTGAAGTCAATAGCAAGAAGTT
Organism: Bacteroidota bacterium; assembly: GCA_034408705.1. Classification (GTDB taxonomy): domain Bacteria; phylum Bacteroidota; class Bacteroidia; order Chitinophagales; family Chitinophagaceae; genus JJ008. The sequence continues at coordinate 14,774 of JAWXCO010000124.1, read as the reverse complement.
TGTTTAACAGTTCCATGTTGTTGATTTTTTAAGTTTTGTCAATACGTTTTTTTTTGCATATTACTAATTCTCTATTGATTTTATAATCAAGCCCAACACATCACCTACTTTACTATCATCCATCCATCGTGCAACCACTACCAAATCATGTTCGCGGTCAACAATAATATAATTGCCGCCAAAGCCCTGAGCAGAATAAACTTTTGAAGAAACGGCTGCCCATTTTTTATCAGCGTTTATCTACCACATATATCCGTAGTTTTTATTTGGAACTGATGATTGCTGTGCGGCATTTATCCATTTTTCAGATATCAATTGCTGGTTTTTCCATTTTCCATTTCGCAAAAACAATAAACCAAACCTTGCCTGGTCGAGTGTATTGGTAAAAATGCCTCCGCCATGATGCCCGCCACCACTAACTGATTGCATCATTAACCCATCCATATTTACATAAGAGTTTTCGTAACCATACCATCTCCATGTAGTAGAAGCACCAATGGGGTCCATAATTTTCTCTTTCAGCACAACAGGCAAAGGTTTTCGCCATACCTGTAATAAAGAATAGGCCAACAGGTTTACACGAACATCATTGTATTCATAAACGGTTCCGGGCTCCAGCAGTTTCCTGTTTTTCCAATCATCAATGTCACCTTCTTTTGGTGGCCTGTCGGCCCAATCATGCAAACCGAAAAGACTGCCACTCCAATCTGATGATTGATTCAATAAATTATCCCAGGTAATTTTTGAATTATGTTCACCTTCAAAACTATCATCCCAAACATAATTACCCACTTTATCGGTTATATTTTTTATTAACCCATTATCTACTGCCAGACCTGCAATGGTGGATAGATAACTTTTTGTTGCACTAAAAGTCATATCCACCCGGTTTACATCTCCCCATTGCGCCACGATATACCCATTTTTAATGACCAGTCCTGCCGGTCCGCCTCTTTGTTTCATAGGCCCGATGATTTTATAACCCGGCTCATTAGCGTATGATTTCATATTGGCAATGCGTAAATCCCGTTCTACTTTATTTTCACTTTTTAAAGCAAGCGATACAGCACTGTCCAAAAATGTTTTGTTCATCTTCAGATCTTCGGGCTTTTTAGTTTGCCATTCAGCATCGGGGTAATAGGCTTGCTGAGCATGGGCATTATTGAAAAGAAAAAACAAACTAAGCAGAGAGATAAAGAATTTTTTTCTCATTGTTTTGGTTTTTTATTTATGCAACAGTTTGAATAAAGCTTTCAGTATTTATATGTATCGAACCTACGGCTTTTTGATTTACTTATTGCATTCCTGCAATGGATTGAAATCCATTGTTACAAAATGTATCGATGCTACGCATCTGCACTAACCTAAACTTACAGTTTATGTTTCGCATACAGAGCCGTAGGCTCGATTTATTTTTATAACACCGGGTTTCAACCCGGTGAAAAAACCAACATTATAAATTGAGTGCCATCGGCACGATACATTTTAACTATACTAAAAATCTCTTACTACTTTTTGTATTTCCCATAAACAGGCTGCCCCGGAAAAACATTCTCAACCGTTTTTACATTCTTCAATACAAAAACACCATTTACCATTACATATTCAATGCCTTCAGAAAAGGCAAGCCCTTTATCAAATGTGGCTTTGTCTATTACCGTATTGGGATTGAAAATAGTAATATCTGCATCGGCACCAATTTGTATTCTGCCTTTGTAGCGCATCATGGGGGCAATGCCTTCTAATCTTTTTGCTGGTAAAAAAGTCATTTTTTCAATAGCTGTCACCAGGTCAATTACTTTTTCTTCTCTTACATATTTCCCAAGTACTCTTGAGAAGGTTCCTGCGGTACGGGGATGTGCCAGCGGTGCATAAGGCATCCCATCCGATGCAATGATAACACCGGGTGCAGCAATCCCAGTCTTTATCCATTCGGGTTTCATGGAGTGAATAATAGCCACTCCACCTGTCTTTCTGTAACTCTCAAATGTTTCTTTAGTGAGCCGTTCACCTGTTGCCACCCATTGCAAATCGCCATAACTGATTGCCATTTTATCCTGCCAGCCATCATTGAAAATAGCACTTTGCAGCAGTGTGGAACCAGCTGTATATGGATATAGCTCCGTAGTAATATCAAAACCTTTATTCTTTGCTGACTGTATCATATCCAATGACAGCTGAATTTGCCCCAATGACATACTATTAATATGAACAATATGAAGCGGCGCATTTGTAAGAATAGCATCGGCTATCACTTCCTGTATAGAAATAATGTTAGGTTCTCTGACATGAGAGAAAACCAATGCATTTAACTCACCGGCCAACTGATAAACCCTATACATTTCAGTAGGATTTGTTTTGGGTAAATAACCAATGGGTACACCAATCCCTATTCCACCTTCGGCTAAAGAAGATTTGATGTTGGATAATGTCTTACTCATTTCCTGTTCAGTTAGAGGTTCGGCAGAGGCAGGCAGGATAGTATTTGTCATCCCCTCAATTGTTGATTCCCCCTTAATACTTCTCTGATACAATTTGCTTACGCCGTCTTTGTATTTATCTATTGCCTTAAATCGTTCAAAAGGCCAGCACACACTGGCACCATAATTAATCAACGCCTTTGACTTTCTGGTTTCATACCATTCCTTTAAATATTCAATTCCCCATTCTAACTCTAATGCAGTTGTTACACCATCATGCAATTGGTATTCCTGCTCCACATTGCTGCGGCCATGTATATGTAAATCAATAAAGCCGGGGGAAACTACTAAACCACTTACATCTATGATTTCTTTTCCTTGCAATGGTTCACTACTAATTTGTGCAATGCGGTTGTTGAGGATGCCTACATTTTTAATGGCATCTAGTTTTGTTTCGGGATCTATAACACGGCCACCCTTAAGCACTACATCATAAATAATGTTTGGCTGCGTAAAAGCAGTAAGTGACAAGGCGATATAAATCGCAGTAAATAATTTTTTCATACCGTCGGTTTTAATTTTTAATAGTTCTCGTTACATCTAATGCATTTTATAGTTCGCTCTTCAAAGTCTCCCTTCTTGATTTTTTAAATAGTTCTGCTCCAACTCTTCCACTTGCTCCAAATGTTTTTTCACTTTAATAAATTTTAATAACAGCATGGCAAAAATGACGATAGTAGAAAACACAAAGAAAATTGTTTGCCAGCCGAAATAGTTACGGAGCAATCCCATAAACGCTGCACCCGCTGCCAGTGCACCATTAAAAACCGTCATGCAAAATGTAAACTGCATGGCCGAAATTCGTTTCCAGCACATTTGCATTGCTAATGCCAAAACACCAATATTGAGCAGAACGATACATATATTGATGCAAGCAATAAAGCCTATAACAAATGATTTGTTTTGCCAAAAGGCAATGGAAAAGGCCATACTGCCAACAAGTATTCCTGTTACTAAAAGCACCGTTTGTAACATGCGAACGATACCAAACCGATAAATGATAATACCTCCTGTTACCATTCCAATTATTCCTCCAATCAGGTTGGTAGTGGAATAGGTTTTTGAATAAAAAATATTATCCCATCCAAGACTTTTAATGGTAAAAATGGGAAGCAACGTTCTCATGTAATGTATCGCCGCCATTATTATAAAAGTGATGATAACCAGTAACCATATATTACGTAACAAGAGCACTTGTTTGAAAGATTTGAAAAGTTTACCCCAGCTATCAATTGCCAGCAGTGCTGCATCAGGTGAAGTGGCACCGGCACTCCAGGGCAATAATTTTTCACCTTTCCTTTCTCTTAATAATAAGGGTACCAGCATAAAAAAGAGAATGGAAACCGCCAGTGATGAAACGGCAAATGAAAAACCATAGCTGTTAATAAGCCAACTTCCCAAACCCAATGATAAAGAAGTACCCACGATTTTGGAACCCCACATCAAACTGTTGGCTTTCCCCTGCTGTTCAAGCGGCACAATATCTATCACTAAACTATCGGTAGCAATATCCTGGAACATGATAAAAATATGTACACAAACTGCCACGGTAGTAAGCAAGGCTATATTGTTTAACGGGTCCGGCACAAAAGATAGTGCCAGTAAGCTGCACATAATACCAAACTGACCAAACAACATCCAGGGTCTTCTTCGCCCCATGGGCAAAAAAGTAAATCGTTCCATAAAAGGCGCTAATAAAATTTTAAGACTGAACGGAATCATTATTACAGCGCCATAACCGGCAATTTCTCCGGCACTCTTACCATTCATGGCCATCCATGCAGGAATGGCGAATATCGTTATGCCTTCTGGAATACCCTGCGAAAAATACAAAACAATAAAAGTTGCATATCGCAGAACAGGATGTTCTGACAGTGGAGGTAGTGCAATCGCTTTTTTGGATGAAACAGTTTCGGTTGAATTCATTTGTTTTGGTTTAAAGAAATGCAGCTTTTAAGAATGTTGCAAAAACATCATTGTTTTATGGCCATGCTTTGTGTCTCACAAACCTTTAAAATTTAGTGAATGGATGAATACTATTTAATTTCAAACAATATCAAATTAATTTCTTCATTTCCGGTTGCTGAAAAATAAAATGCGGTGCGTGGTTTAATGTACACATATTTTCCAGCCTTCAATTGTGAAAGTTCTTTACCTTTTTTGTTATGAAGAGTTACTTCGCTACCTGCAACGATTTGTGCTATCATCGGTCCCCGCTTTTTAATCACTTGTTTATTGAATGCTGCTGCTGTTAACCGGTAAGCGATTACTTTTTCATTTTCAAACAATAGGGTAAAAGGCAGTGGTTGCAATTTCATAGTAGGTTTGTAAGGTGAAAGCAGCTCCACATCGGTTACATTAAATGGAACCGTATCACAATTGCTTACCCGGTGTACTAAGGTATCGTTTACAAACGACCTGTACCAGGCATTGCCTTGTGTATTTTTAGCTGTTACCCATTCCCTGCCTTTTATTTGTGAGCATACAACTGTATTTGTAAAATGTACAAATACCGACGGTGTTGAATGAATGTGAAACAAGCTGGTATCACCGGGTTGTATTTTTACATCCAGCAGCCTTATATATTTATTTTCTAAAACATTTTTGTGCCGTGGCTCTTTGCTTACCTGCACCTGGGCGTTGGGTATTGACGAAGTTAACAGGATTACCAGTGCTAAGAATAGTTTTTTCATTCTAAATTTATTTTTAAACTGATAATGCTGTGGCTGTTTTATCTGCTTCATCAATTTTTTCTAACTGCTGCAAATGTATTTTGGTATTCATGAATTGCAGCGGAATTAAAGCAATAGCAGCTAGAAAGGCAAAAGCTAAAATGCAATACTGCCAGCTAAAATTTTCTTTCACCGTGCCAATGATGGCCGAACCAGTAATCCATCCAAAATTTGAAATAGCCATAAACAAGGCGAATTGTGAAGCGGAAATCTTTTTCCAGCAAAGCTCCATGGCTATAGCTAAAAAGCCCACCATAATAAATACGTAAAGAATATTGTAAACAATAACAAACCCTGCACTGAACCAGTAGATGCTCCAATACATTTTAGAAAAATACATCATTACCGCCACTGCGATGGATGCAAGGAGATATACACTTAAAATTCTTTTCTTTCCAAACAGGTCAACCAATGCACCACCAACAATCATCCCGAGTATTCCCCCAACTATAGAGGATACCGCATTGATATTTGAATACATTTCATTGGTCCATCCCAATGCCTGCACAGTAAAAACCGGGAGCAGTGTATTCATATAACTTACGGTTGTGCCAACTAAAAAACCAATCAATGCTATCAGCAGGCTGTAAGGCATGATTAATACCCTCCCCATTGATTTAAAAATTTTTGCCCAACTGTCTAATTGCAGTTGTAAAGAATTTTGAGAAACAACACCTTTTGTCCACGGCAATAATTTTTCTCCCGGCCGCTCCCTGAATAAGAGCGGAACAAATAGGATGATACTGATTGCTGCAGAAAGTGATAATATAGAAATCCTGAATCCATAATGGTTCAGCATCCAACTTCCTGCAGCAAGCGATGCAGAAACACCCATAATTCTTGCGCCCCACATAAAGCCATTGGCTCTTGCCTGCTGATGCACAGGAACAATATCAATGGCCATACCATCTACTGCCACATCCTGAAAGGCACTGAACAGGCTTACACAAAAACCTGCTGCCATCAGCAGTTTAAAATTACTGAGCGGTTCAGGCACCATTGCCATTCCAATAAACGCAAATAATAATCCCAGTTGGCCAAAAATTATCCATGGCCTTCTTCGACCCATTGGTAAATAACTAAACCGGTCCATTAATGGCGCAATCAGCATTTTGAAAGTCCAGGGAATACCGATGACTGCAACATAAGCACCAATATCACCTGCACTCTTCCCATTCATTGCCAGCCAGGCGGGTATTCCGAAGTAAGTCATTCCTTCAGGGATGCCCTGTGCTAAATACAGTATGGCAAAACAGAAATATCTTAAGGGAGTATGCTCAGATAGTGCAGGAAGATTTTTTGATAATATAGTACGCATTTTTTTTTATTGTTCTTTATCTATTGCCAAAATAGTTTGTAATAAAACATTTGCACCATTAGCCATATCAATAGCCTTCGTAAATTCTTTGGGTGAATGACTGATGCCGCCCACACTGGGTACGAAAATCATTCCCACGGGAGTAATCAATGCCATGTCCTGTGAATCATGTCCTGTGAATCATGTCCTGCACCGCTTTGCATATATTTATATGTAAAGCCCAATGCTTTTGCCGACGCAACAATTTTTTCCTGTATTGATTTATTCGTTAACGCTGGTATGGCACCGAGCAATTGGTTTTTGAAAGTAATTTTAGTTCCGCCTGCTACAGCAATAACTGCTGCTCTTTTTTCTATTTCGTGAAAAAGCTCCCAGATTTTATCATAAGACAAATCTCTTATCTCTAATCCTAAAACTACTTTTCCCGGAACAACATTATAGGCACCTGGTTGTGCTGAAATCTTACCTACTGTTCCCACCTGCTTGCCTTCATGGCTGGTAATAACCTCATTTACTCCGATGATTAATTTAGCAGCGGATAACAATGCATCCTGCCGCATATTCATGGGCGTAGTGCCGGCATGATTGGCAAAACCATCAACCGTTACTTCCCAGTCTTCAATACCCACAATACCCTCCACCACACCAATCTGTATGTTTTCTTTTTCTAAAATTCCACCTTGTTCAATATGCAGTTCTATAAATGTTTCTATATCGCCTTTTTTTCTGATGATATTGTTAATGCTGTCAGGATTTCCACCGATGGCCTTTGTTCCTTCCTTCACGGTTAACCCACTTTGACTAACGGTTTGTAATCCTTCTTGTTTAAACTTACCCGCCAAGGCTTTGCTACCCAACAGGCTTCCTTCTTCATCGGAGAATATGATCAGTTCGAGCGGATGATTTGTAACTATATTATTTTCTTTTAAAATTTCCATTATTTCCAATCCGCAAACAGAACCCACACAACCATCATAGTTGCCACCATCTGGCACCATATCAATATGCGAACCAAAGGCGATGGGTTTGAGTAATGGATTTTTCCCTTTTCGTTTTCCGATGAGATTACCGGCTGCATCAATGCTTACATCAAGTTCTGCTTTTTTCATTAAACCAATAAACCAGGTTCTTCCTGCTACATCACCTTTGGTATAGGCAACCCGGTAACCTCTGCCCAAAGAATCTTTACCAAATTTGGCCAGTTCAAAAATGCGGCTTTCAATGCGTTGTTGGTTTACTTTTATTTCTTTGGTTGTATTTGTGGTTTGGCTGAATGTGGCAAATGAAACCAACAGCAAAAGAGGCGCTATTATATTTTTCATAATTGTTATTTGCTTAGTAATATGAAAATAATTTCGTACATGGTCTAAAGCCATAATGACCATAGCAATACCCCGGAGAATAGCAATGGATTCAATTTTTTTTGTTTTGCAGTTAATGATGGTTGCATAATTAGGTTTTTGTTATGTGAATTGTTTCCAGAAATAATGCGTCCCTGTCTGCCGACAGGCAGGCATTTTTTTCTTGGGGTTTGGGTATGTACTTCCATAGTCTATTTCAAATTGTATTTTATTTTGATTAACCTGATAAGATTTTTTGCTTTTTCAGACCTCTCTAACCCCAATATTCTTAAGGTATTTCTGGTACCGTAAAAGTATTGTGTTGCAGTTAGGTATTTATTTATCATAATGGGGTCAGTGGTTAATAATTTAAGATTTTGGGATGGGGGTTCTCTTATCTCCTTCCAGATTTTAAAAAGTATTTCTGCATCAAATAACTCACCCACTATCAGCATATAGTCAGAAATCCTGTTCACTATGGATTCATTTTGCAATTGCATTACATCCAGTGAGTAGTAATAGGAAGAAATGCTATCAGCTACCTGCTGATTTCTTATTAACCTAAGCTGACCTGAATTTTTCATTTGTAGAAAAGTACGTTGATTGAAGGATAAGAAGCCCGAGTTTATGGTAGCAGTTCTTGCAAGGAAATAAATCTTGCTCAGACGTGAATTCCTGTCAGAACCTTTCATGAGTGTAATTAAAGTGTCAACGTTATTAGAGAATTTTTCATTAATTTTTGCATAATTCAGATAAAGGATTGTATCTGATTTTAAATCCTCATAAAGATTTTTTATGTAGACCTTTTCCCTGTCTTTTTCTATCTTATGCTCCAACTGGTACTCTGCCAGAAACCCGCAAAACACAGCAAGGAAAAGCATTAAGAACTCCCAGAAATAATGTGTCCATTTTTTTCGGGCGGTGTGGGTGTGAGCATGTACTTCCATAGTAATTTATTTCAGGTGGTATTCTTTTTTCAGAATGTTTATCGCTTTACCTATTTCTCTTAATAAAGTAACTTGGCCAAGCTTGGTAACATATTGAAGATAAAAGCTGTATTTTTTTAGCTTTTCAATATAAGATTTGATACTTTCTTTATCTTGAAATCTGATCGTTGCTGATTCGGGAATGTCCGACAATTGCAATTGAACAGATGATGAGTCTGAAAAATTTTGAAATGCCTTGATGGCGATTTGATCAGTTACAGCCTTGTCCGCAAAGGACCATGCAGACAGATCAATATCATTCTGCATGGCTTCTGAAAATGTTCTTGTCTGCAAATTGAATATTTTGTATTGAACTTCCAACCGGCTAATGGTCTTTGTTACATTCTGATTTCTGATCAGGTGAAAGCCAGTGCTATGCAATTGTGATAAAGTCCGCTCTGTAGGATAAAAATTGTAGGCCCACCCTGTACCAATCATGAATGCCTGATAAATCATCCTGTCTTTACCTTTAAAATCAGGCATCTGGAATAAATGTATGGTTGAATCCAGCCAGCCTAAATGATAAGGAATAAGTTTATTGATATTTAACTGCAAAAAAATGGAATCATTTTTCAGGTCTTCAACCATTGAAACGATATATTTTTTCTCCCGCCGGTGTTCAACATAATGTTCCCGCTGGTTCTCTGCCAGAAAACCGGCAAAAACAGCGAGGAACAACATTAAAAACTCCCAGAAATAGTGTGTCCATTTTTTTCGGGGGGTGTGGGTGTGGGCATGTACTTCCATAAGCAATATTTATTTTTTGAAAGACTTAAATTTTAAAGCGACTGCAAGAGCCATCGGCTCGAAGCATTTTGTAACACCGGATTTTAATCCGGTGGAAAGAACTAAGGTGCGACAAAAGTGCCAGCGGCACGACTCATCTCTAATCAATGCACCAAGCCTAAGGCTCTCGAATCCTACCTTCATCTTTGCAAAGGGTTGAAACCCTTTGTTACAAAACTAAACCGATGCTACGCATCTGCACTTCATATTTTGCAATACTCAGTAATAGTTTTTAATGTTGTTAATTTTAATTTTACAAATAATTCAGCCAGCATTTTTCTTTGTAATTGGTTTTATACTTTCATACCAATTACATGAAGGATTCAATGCTATCACTACTGCAAAACATACTAAATAAACAATAGACAGTTCATAACCTTCATCGGGAAGATGAAACCTGTCAATAGATTTATTATTTATCCTTATGTGCCTCCAGTTCTATCTCAATCATAAATCCTGGTAGGGCCAACTCCTTCACACCAAGCCATGAGCCGGTAGGGAATTGTTTTTTATAAATTTCATTTCGATATCCTGATACTTCAAGGAATTTAGGCATATTGGTAGTAAACACATTTTCCACAATCACATCATCAAAACTGTAACCGTAATGCTTTAAAACTTTGTCCAAATCAGCATAACAATTTTTCATTTGCTGGGCCATTTCGCCAACGGCAGTTGGATTACCGGCACTATCCATACTTACGGCCCCTGAAATTTTTATATTGTTACCAATCTTTACGGCATGTGAGTAGCCAAACATTTTTTCTGTTTCGGGACGTAGATTGAAATATTCCGGCTTTTCTGTTTTTGCACTTGTTTCATTTTCTTCATCTTCTTTCTCTTCTTTGCAGCTTTGTAACATAATAATCAGCGATGCAAAAAACAATAATGATTTTAGTTGACGGGGAAATATTGAATTGTACTTCATTGGTTTGTTTATTTGGGTTAAAAAATATTGCTTGTTTAAGCTTACAAATAACTCAGCCACCATTTTTCTTTATGATTGGTTTTATACTTATCATACCATTTACACAGCGGGTATAAAGAAATTATTACTGCAGCCCATACTAAATATAGAATGAGCAATCCATATCCTTCGCCGGGTGCTACAAACAGGAAGGGATAGATATTGGCGCTGTTCATGGCATCTGCCATGCTATGTCCACGGGCAAAAAAACAAACAGCCGCCACCAGGTGTATCAAGTACAAGTGAATGATATAATAAAAGAAAGCGGTACGACCATAAACAACCATCCAGCCTGTAAACCTGTTTTTAATTTTCTCCATAAATGCCAGTAACAGCAAGGCAGGCCCGATGGTGATGCAGAGATATAAAAGGGATGGCGGATATTTATTCACTTTCATAAAAGAAAGAAAAGTATATAAACTGTTTTTTTGTGTACTCCAGTCCCTCGGGTCGCCATACAGATTAGAGAAACGAAGTGCAACAAAAAATAAAATCAATCCAAGGCCAATACGAGACAATATTTTTTTCCGCCGTTCTGAAGAATATTTTTGTGTGAACAATACACCGGCACAATAGCCCAGCAACATTACTCCCGTCCAAGCAGGGAAGGGATATACCAAAATGGCATAATGCCGGTGAGCAAATTCATACTGTGTAAAAAACCCATGATGAAAAATATCCCACCAAAAGCTAGCGGTAAACCCGGGAGCTGCTTCGGGAATGTCTAATAAATTATGACCGGCAACTAATACTACGCCAAGAATAAAAATGATATTATAATTTAGTTTCATCAGCACTATTAATCCCAATATCACCATACTGATACCAATGGCCCAAATAACCTGGAAGGGAATAACATTGAAGAATGGATTAAATGTCCAGGCAAAAGCTACAATAGTCCATTCGGCAATGATGAGCCATAAACCTCTCTTAAGTAAAAAAATACCTAATTCTTTTTTTGTTTTACGCAGGCTTTGTAAATAAATAGAAGTGCCGGAAAGAAAAACAAAAATGGGGGCACAGAAATGTGTTATCCATCTTGTAAAGTATAATGCCGGGGTGGTGGTGGCAAGATTCAGCGGATCATCAAGATTAGCGCCGATATGAAAATAATCCCGGGTATGGTCCAGGGCCATGATGACCATGGCAATGCCCCGGATGATGTCGATGGATTCAATTCTTTTTTGGTTGAGAGTTAGCGGAGCTGGCATATTAGTTAGCTTAAATAAAATTAATTCTATTCGAGGTGATATTTGTTACGCAGCAATTTCAGTAGCTCGGCATTAAGATCCATATATCTTTTTAAATGAACTGTTCGGGTTGACTCCATGCCGGACAGCGAATAAAAACTCATTATATTGATTGCTCTTATCTTGTCAAATTTTTCGATCGCCTTAAAATAAAAGGGAATTATCTCATTGCTGTTCTCATAATCTTTTATGACACTGAAGATATCCGTTTGCTTTCTTTTTCGTAAGATCATTTCAAAATTATAATCGTGGTGCTGAATAATCAATGGATTCAGGTATTCTATTCGTAAGCTGTTTTCAAGAGCCTGCCTGTCATTCACATTCTGAATCGCAACCGAAAGATCGCTGATAAGTCTTTGCAGATCTACATTCTTAAAATAGCGCAGTGAACCTGAATTTTTTAATTGTTCCAGCACAACAGTACGGGGCTCAAAAATGGCAGGGCTTCGGAAAAGTAAACCGTAATAAAAATTAAGGGTAAAGGTTTTTGATACCTGGGTGAGGCTGCTGTCCTTAAAATAGTCTCCCAGATAAAGTAAAGCATTCTCCTGTTTGATGCGGTTCTGAACTTTAAGAGTAACCACAACGGAATCATTTTTGAGATCTTCATAAAGACTTTTAGCCAGTTCTTTTCCCCGGTCTTTTTCTATTTTATGTTCCAGTTGATACTCTGCCAGAAAACCACAAAACACAGCGAGAAACAACATTAAAAATTCCCAGAAATAAGATTTCCACTTTTTCTTTCCGTGTGCTGCATGTGTGAGATGATGTACTTCCATTTCTTGTACGGTTGAAGGTTGAGGGTTTAAGGTTAAGGGTTGTTCAACTTCGGCAATTGGTTCAGCAGATGAAATGGGTTCATCTGTCGGTTCATTATTTACCGGCTGCTTTTGTGGAATTTCTACCTGTGGTATTTTTTCTTCTTCGCTCATATTATTCAATGCTTTTTTCTTTTTGTAAAATATATCTTTGAAACCACAACTGGTAAACAGGGTCTAAAAAACAAATATTTCCTCCACTATCATCAATCGGTTCTTTTTGCAATAATGCTTTTTTTATTTTCAACACATTGGCCGATGTACCAAGGCGGTATTCATGCACCACTTCTTTTGAACTTAGTCCTTTGTGAATGCCGGATGCCACGGGTTTTAAAAAATTATGCTGGTTATTGGTAAGTTCTTCGGTATCCCGTGTGTATAGCAATGCATTTTGTGCAAGCAGGTTTTCTAAGGCGGCATTAATAATTTCTTTTGTTGCTGTTTTGGTTGTTGTTGCCCATACTAAATAAGAAAGCTGTTGTACATAATAAGAATGGTCATCTACCATTGCAGCAATTATGTTCGCTTATACTTTTCTTTGTAGCGGCAAACTGCTTACGGATAAAAAGTATCCAATCGGCCCGGTCAATTTTAGGAAGGTAAACTACATCCCCAAATTTGTAAAAAGGCATCGATTGTTTTTCAAACAATTCAGCCATCATGTGCTGCCTGCTGCCATACAGGCAATAAGTTACGTGTTGATGGTGCTGCCATTCGGTACGCAACCTTTTTTGAAAAAGATGGGGTTCTGTAAATGAACCGCAGTTTTGAAATTCATCTATACAAATGATAAGGTGCAGTTTTTTCTTTTCAGCAATTTTTTGAGGCAGGTTCAGTATTTCTTTATAGTTTTTTCCAGTTCTTTCCATTCAAAGTTTATTTCAAAGTCATTCACGGGGTCGGTGCCCACCGATATTTTTGGCGTAATGAGTTTCAGGAATTCTTTACCCGTTTGTATCCATTCGGTTAGTTTATTGGATGTGGCTTTTATAGTTTCGGCTGCCAGTAATTTGTAAAACTCCTGTTCGTTGCGGATGCCCAGCAGATCAAGTTGTATTACCTTAGTGTTGCGGCTTTGCAGTTGCGAGGCTACTTTTTTTACCAGGGAAGATTTGCCCCATCGCCTGGGGGAGATGAGGATGGTATTGATATGATTTTTCAGGTTTCTGGTTAAGCGGCTAATGAGGGCAGTGCGGTTGGTAAAGTTTTCTTCCGCCACTGTTTTGCCATATAAAAAGGGGGAATCCATTTGTGCCATATTTAGTGTTTTAAATGTTACCAGTTGGTAAGTTACTAATTGGTAAGTTAATACTTAGTTGTAAAAAACGATTTTTAAGTACAAGTTTTTTTCCTGGCTCATATTATTTTAGGCGATATTCTTTTTTAATCAAAGTAATTAACCTTTCGGCACTTTGTTCAATAGCCTGATAACCCCGTTTGTCTTGTATCGTTGTAGTTTTTAGCAAGTTTAAAAAATTAAGATATTCATTAAGAGATGCCGGGCTAATGCTGATTGTAAGACTATCTGTAATCTCTGAAGGCAATCCGTTCCCGGTTGAGTTGTTCCTGAATGCTGGCAAAAGGTCATTTGCAATAATGATCTTTTCAACAAATCCTTTCCCTTTTTCGAGGTTGGTACTGTAGAGTTCCCTCGAAAACTCAGCTCTTTGCCATTGCAGGTCATAAGCAGCAATAGAATCCGCTATAATCCTTTTCTGTATTAACCGCATTCCGCCTGCATTTTTTAACTGGTCTATTGTTGTGCTGTTTCTCCTGTAATGCCTGTCCCATAAAGTCCTATGCATATGCCGGTAAACCTTGCCGGGTATTTTTATAACAGCAGGATTCATCTCATAAAAAAGGAAGACAGAGTCTATAGCTTTAATCCTTTGATCCTTTAATGGGAAACCTGCATTTAGATTGGCCGTATCATTTGCAAGATCATAAATAAAGGATTGCATGTATTGTTTTTCCCTCTGGTGTTCAATCGTGTGCTCTAGTTTGTACTCTGCTAAAAAACCGCAGAACACTGCCAGGAACAACATTAAAAATTCCCAGAAATAATGAGTCCATTTTTTTCGGGCGGTGTGTGCATGG
>JAWXCO010000123.1:0-2785 GCA_034408705.1 Bacteroidota bacterium | reverse complement strand
TTGGGTCGATGGGTGACCAGGATGATGCCCATTTCCCGGCGAAGATTTTGCAGCAGGTTTAAAATGGTTTGTTCTGTATACCTGTCCATAGCGGCCGTAGCTTCATCGAGCAATAAAAGCTGAGGTTTAGGGTATAAAGCCCTGGCTAGAGCCACCAACTGCTGTTGCCCTCCCGAAATATTTACACCCGATTCACCGAGTAAGGTATTGTATTGGTAAGGCAATTTTTCAAAATGGGTATCAAACCCGTATGTTTTCAGAAAATGATTCAGGGGGTCTATATCGCTTTCTTCAGGGGCCCGGAGCAAAATATTTTCAAACAAAGGGGCATTAAACAGTTTGATTTGTTGTGGGACTACTCCAAGTATTTTACGCCATTCCACTATAGAAAAACCGTCCAGGGGGCTTCCATTGAGTTCAATCACACCGCTTTCAATGTCTTGAAAACGCTGCAATATCTGTAACAGGGTGCTTTTTCCGGAACCGCTTTCTCCCAGGATCGCAATGATTTCTCCTTTATTCACCTCAAAGGAAATCTGCTGTAACAGCAAAGGGCGGCCGGTAAAGCGGAATTGTAAATCCCGGACCCGCAGGCTTTGAAAAGAAGAAAAAGCAGGTTTTGCAGCTTCCTGCTCCGGATTATATTCCCTGGGCAGGCCGGTGAACTCCTGCATCCGGTCCAGGGCAACCTTGGCCTCCTGAAGGACGATATTTATTCCGGCTATTGTGGCTGCCGATGCCATAGCCATTCCGATCATCTGTACTACAGCCATCACCGTCCCGATAGAAATCGAAGTGTTCAGCACCAGGACAGAGCTGTATAAGATAGTGCCGGCAATAAATAACGAACCGGCGATCTGGGCATTGGTGCTAAACCGGTTACTTACCGATCCCAATTGAAACTGCTGTTCCTGAAAAAATTTATAGACCGAAGAGGTTTGTGCGGTGTAATGTCCTTCCCTGTTGGCCGCCTTGATGACTCCAATACCCTGGATGGTATCTATAAAATTACTTTCGTTCAGGGCCGAGGCGATCATGACATTTCGTTGCCCTTCCAGCAGGGACTTATTGTACCGGTATACAATGAATCCAAAAACAGGCAGCCACATTAAGGAAATCAAACCCAGGTGGACATGGTAATAAAACAACCCGGCAGTATTGATCAGCACCACCACGACTTCTATGGTCAGGTGAGTAAAAATATTGGCTACGGTCTGCTGAATCCGCGAGGTATCATTCATCCGGGAGATGAGTTCCCCCGTTTTTCTGGAATCAAAAAAAAGTTTAGGTAAATTTAATAAAGTAGAGTAGAAAAATGTCAGTATACGAAGGTTGAAGTCCCTGGTTTGGCGCAAAAGGAACAGTTGCCTGAGGTAGTTAAGAAAAGACCTCAGGAATAATAAAAACAACAACAGGCCAGACCCTACGAATAATTTCAGGGTTTCTTTTCCGGGAAGGATATGATCGATCAGTTTCTGGGAAAAAACGGCCACAGACAGTCCGAGGACAGATATAAATACACCTAAAACAAAGGAGACAAAAAGCAGATCAAAGTCCGGCCTGGCAAAGCTGTATAACCATTTCATTTTGCCCAATAAAGTCTCCGTGTTCGGAGTTCGCTTCAATGCAGAGGTGGGTTTGAGCATTAACAACGCCCTGGATTGCCATAGCTTTTCCAGTTCATCAGAACTGAGCAGTTTGATTCCTGGTTCAGCGGGATCGCTGATTTCAAAACGATCTTTGCCCTGGTGGTAGGCATAACAAACCACAAAATGGAGAAATTCATTATTTTTATTGATATGCAGAATAATCGGAAGCCCCAGTGTTTTTAAATGGTCTATGTCTGCTTCAAATCCCGCTGCTTCAAATCCCAGTTTTTGCCCGGCCTGATAAAGCCCGAGAAGAGTAGTTCCGGAAATAAGGGTCCCGCTCCAGTCCCTCAGGACGCCCAGTGTGCTATTGCTTCCGTAAAACCGAAGGACGGAAAGCAGGCAGGCTACTCCACAATCCGATTGATCGTGTTGCTGAACATGAAATTTTTTGTAGTTGCTGCTCAATACTGGTTTATTTAGGGACTGCTGCTTAAGTTAGTTAAGCAAGTTTATAAGTCCAGAGTATGTAGAACCCAATTTATTTGGTTTGAATTGATTCAAATATGTCACGCCCCCACCATCGAAATAATCCCGAAATTTCGGGATCGATGCACATACAACCTCAAATATTATATCAGAGATCCATGGTTTTGAGGGAATACTCCATATTTACCTTGCATTAATTTCCAAATTTATTCTGTTATGTTGTTGATTCTCAGCAGACCCTATTAAATAAAAATCCCGGTATATAGAAATAGACCGGGAAAAGAGTTGAGTTTGATCCTCATCAAACAGTATTAGACTATCGACAGGATAAAACAATACAAAACCACACCCAGACGAAAGATCGGAGTATAGTTTAAGGAATCAATACCATCCCTGTATCAAAGGATAGTAACAATACCGGTAATTTTAGTGCACTATCCTACAGGGGGACAAGGAGTGCACAGGGCATTTTTAAGTGCCATTCCTGCAAGCATTGCAAACCAACTATTTGTCTTTAAATAAGCTCCCATAACAAGAAGAGCAAGTGGACAATATGTACCCGTATAACCGGTACATGACCCGCCTTCAATAGAGGCCATTTTGTCGAAAGAAAGAGATTTCATGATTTACGTATTTAAATACTGCCTACTCTGTTCTGGTTTTTCGGCATCCACCTTTTTTTGATATCTAATCTAAATATATAGATT
>JAWXCO010000122.1:0-38971 GCA_034408705.1 Bacteroidota bacterium | reverse complement strand
TCTGGCCAAAAAACTAAAAGAGAAATACAAAGAAAATATCATCATTGACACTTTGTTCAATGAGAATGTTACTATCAGCAATGTCAAAGCCTTAAAACAGAAGCTACAGCAAACCACGGTAAATGACAAAGTCATCATCGCCTATTCCGGCCATGGGCTATTGAGCAAGGAGTACGATTATTATCTTTCTACTTATTCAATAAACTTTGATAAGCCTGAGCAAAACGGGTTACCTTACGATGAACTTGAAAATTTATTGGACAGTATCCCCGCCCGCAAAAAACTGATGCTGATCGATGCCTGCCACAGTGGTGAAGTGGATAAGGAAGACCTGGTCCGCATAAAGGGCAGCTCTGATTCGCTAATAAAAGGAGTTACCCCGGTAGCTTATTCTGGTGAAGGCCATCTGGGTTTAAAAAACAGTTTTGAACTGATGCAGAGCTTGTTTGTGAATGTAGGCAAAAGCACAGGTGCTACGATCATATCAGCAGCAGCAGGTACGCAATTCGCTTTGGAAAGAAATGATTTGAAAAATGGTGTTTTTACGTATTCAATTTTGGAAGCAATGAATAAATATCCCACCGTGAAAATAAGTGAACTAAAGAAAATTGTAGGCAAACGGGTGGAGGAGTTGACAAAAGGACTTCAAAAGCCAACATCCAGGAACGAGACCATTGCGGTGGATTGGACTTTGTGGTAAATAAAAGAAAATGCATACAAACCTTTTAAAATTAAATTATAAGATTGCATATGCGAAGCAGAACTATTATATTATTTTTCTTTTTCTTCCTGTCTAACATATGCTTGTTTTCACAAGAGCTAAAGCTCGGCATCCCCTTCGGACATACAGCACCTGTTGATTTGGCTAGGTTTAGTCATGATGGAAAGTGGGTGGTTACTTCCAGTTGGGATAGCCAACCAATGTTATGGGATGTTGTATCGGGTAAGATGATCCATTTGTTCAAAGGCCATACATCCCGTATAGTTTCTGCAAGGTTTACCAATGATGACCGGTATCTTCTTACAGCATCAAATGACAAAACAGTAAAATTGTGGAATGTACAAACGGGGAAAGTTATTTACACTATTGAGGGGTTTAAAAATAATCCCGAATCAGCTGTTTTAAGTTATAATGGAAAACTGCTTGCAATCAGCCAGATCTATGAAAGAAAAATATTTTTATATAACGCTACTACAGGTAAACTGGAAAAAACGTTTACCGGATTTAATGGCGATATAAGAGAAGTAAAATTCAGTATAGATGATCAGCAATTGGCAGTGGTATATACTGATAAACCAACCCAGGTAATAAGTGCAGTCACCGGGAAACCAATTTTTGAATTAAAAGGACATACAGGGAATGTCAATTGCCTTGTTTTTAGTCCCAACAAAAAATGGATTGCAACGGCTTCAGATAATGGCGAAGCAATTATATGGGAGGCGTCATCGGGAAAATTAATCCGGGATTTCGCAAAACATCCAGCTTCAATTACAGGAATTGATTTTTCGCCTGATAATAAGAAGATGGCAACCGTGTCGAGAGATGGCTTCCTTACTATCGTAGAAACAGAAACAGGAAAACAAATTAAACAATTCAATGAAGATGGCTGGTTGCTGTCTGTAAATTTCAACAAGAATGGAAACCTGGTTCTTGCAACATCCAATTTTGGGCATATAAATATTTACAGTTTAGTGACTGGCGAATTAACACAGACATTGAAGAAGCATACCAATATTGTTTCCTCCGCTGTTTTATTGGATAATGATGAAATGATTGTTTTGCATTGGGATGCAAAACCGAAAATCTGGAATATTAAAACCGGGCAGATTATTCATACTATCCCCGGTTTCCGGGGTGAAGGATTTTTAAATGTAATTGGAACCAAAGAAGGAAACTGGTATGTAAAATATGCAGACAGAAAAAAAGTTACAGTATATAAAAGATTTAGACAAGCGCCAGCGTATGAAATTAAAACCAATCAGGCCCTTGGTGTTTTTCCTAAATTAAGCGGGGATGATAAACGGTTTTATTTTAATGACAGTAATAGCTTACGTTGCATTGAACTAACTACAGGTAAAGAAGTTTATCAATCTGAAACTAAAGAAGAACTTTCACCTCCTGTTTTTGACAGGCAATTTCAACAACTGCTTACCCTAATGGGCAAAGGGTTCTTTAAAACAAGTATCGTTATCTGGAACCCTGAAACGGGTAAACAACTACAGGTAATTGACGTTAAGGGAGAAGTTACTCAGGCGGAATTTAGTGCCGATGGATCCCAGATTTTTGCAAAATGTGATGATACACTCATGAAAGCATTTGATGTACAAACTGGAAATGAGATAGCACAATGGTCAGCCAGCAATATAAAATATTGGTCCTTTGCAGTATCACCAGATAATGAACACATAATAATCGGGGATGATGAAGGTGTTGTAAAAGTTTGGAGAACGAAGGATCAACTGTTAATTAAAAGATGGAAAGGGCATAATGAAAAAATCAAAAAAATCAGTTTTAATAAAGATGGGAGCCTTTACACCACAGCCTCAGGAGATAATATAGTTAAGGTGTGGAAAGCAGCTGATGGAACCCTGCTGCATACTTTAACGGGTCATACAGAATCAGTGAGTTCCGCTTCGTTTATTAAGAATGACAAATTTATTCTCACAACCTCCGAAGATACACAGCTTAAATTATGGAAATCAGCTACGGGTGAGCTGGCAGCAACTTTTATTGGTGTGGATGATGGTTATGTTACTATTTTGCCAAACGGCTATTACCAGGGCGATAAAGCAAGTGTAGCGAAACTATATTATGTAAAAGGAATGTCAATAGTAACTTTTGACCAATTGGATATAAAATACAACCGGCCCGATAAAGTTTTAGAAGCTTTAGGAAATACTGATGTAGCATTGATAAAATCTTATCGACAGGCTTATGAGAAAAGAATACGAAAACTCGGAATAGATACTTCATTTTTCAGGGATGGATACAGTGTACCCTCTGCAGATTTTGTAAACAGGAACAATATTCAGTATGAGCAAAAGAATGACAAACTGGTTTTACACATACAGGGTAGTGATAGCATTTATACATTGGATCGTTTTAATATATGGGTAAATGAAATACCTGTATTTGGCCAGCGGGGTATTAATATCAGGCATAGGAATAACAAATCAATAGATACTACAATTACTATTAAACTCTCGCAAAAAGAAAACCGAATAGAAACTTCCGTTTCCAATGTAAATGGAACAGAAAGTTACCGCATACCATTGATTTTAAATAAAATAACTGCAGTAAAACAAAAAGAGATTATCCGCTTTATCGGAATTGGAATAGATGAATTTGCAGATGATAAATACAACCTTCAATACAGTACCAAGGATATCCGGGATTTGTCTATAAAATTTAAAACTAAATATAAAGATGATATTATTATTGATACGTTATTTAATGAAAGGGTAACGGTAAGTAATGTAAAAGCGTTAAAACAGGCATTGCTCAAGTCAAATGAAAATGATAAAGTGATAATCGCCTATTCCGGGCATGGTATGTTGAGTAAAGAATATGATTATTATCTCTCTACGTACTCAGTCAACTTTGAAAAACCAGCACAAAACGGTTTGTCGTATGATGAATTGGAAAATTTATTAGACAGTATACCCGCCAGAAAAAAATTAATGTTAATAGACGCTTGCCACAGTGGCGAAGTAGATAAGGAAGACCTGGTTACACTTACTGCATCTTCAGATTCTTTAATAAAAGGATTGAAACCGGTGGCTTATAAGAAAGAAGGTCATTTGGGATTGAAGAATAGTTTTGAATTAATGCAAAGCCTTTTTGTAAATGTTGGGAAAAGCACCGGCGCCACCATTATCTCCGCTGCCGCAGGAACACAATTCGCTTTGGAACGAAATGATCTGAAGAATGGCGTATTTACGTATTCAATTTTGGAAGCGATGAATAAATTTACCACTATGAAAATAAGTGAACTAAAGAAAATTGTAGGGGAACGGGTGGAGGAATTGACCAAAGGGTTACAAAAGCCGACTTCGAGAAACGAAACGATCGCAGTGGACTGGACTTTGTGGTAAGAGAATGCTATATATTCGGACAAATTATCCCTACACATGAAAAAGTGCTGCCTGGCTTTGGTTATTTTATTTACCTGTAACCTTTCTTTTGCTCAATTACAGGTGATACCCCAGCTTTTTTCGCAGAAGTATATCACCAATGCCGTTTATAGTTATTCCCAGAAGATTGTAGCTAGTTCTGAATACCGGGTAGACCGGGTAGAATTTATGGATGCCCGGACCAAACTGAAAATGGGGGCAGTGATAACACAAGGACCCGTTATCAGCCTCGCCGTAGACTCATCCGGAAAATATTTTGTAGCCGGTACCGAACGGGGCGTTATCCACATTATCGATGCCGGTTCCCTGACCATTATTAAAACCATTGATGCTGGCATAAAGGCTGGAAATTATTTCGTCATCCTCAATTACTTTCCGCTCTTGTTTGCAGATAGTACTACTTTTTATTTTACCGGGTACGTTCCCGAACCAACATCGAAAGCGGGTAAGACAGCAATCACCGATTATTATATTTATAAGTATAACCTGGTCAGCAATGCCCTTACACGAATTGGCCAATCGGCCAGTAATAAGCCGTATTATTTCCTGTGGAATAAAAAGCAAAAAACAATTGCGGTGATGGGAGAGAAAAATCTTATTACTATTAATTTGGCTACAGGAAAAGAGGAACCTTCCTTCTCTACCTCCGCATTACAATTAAGCAGTTTTGGTTCAGAAAATTTTTTCCTTGATGAAAGCGAAAATAACCGGCTGGGGATATTATCAAATGAATCACACAACCTTTTTTTCTACGATACCCGCACATTCAAAAAAGTGGATTCGCTGAAAAATGTATACCGCTTTCTAAAAACGGGTACTGATCAATTGCTTTACCAATCCATGGATAAAATTTTTTATACCATCCAGTTAAAATCCAAAAAAATCAAACTGGTCACGACCGATTCCCTGGAGAACCCGCAATGGTGTTATTCCCTGCTGAACTTTCAACAAAATGTTTATGGAGCAATTACCCGCAATGGTATTGGCAGCATTAATCTCAATGTGTCGGCCATCAGCATGCCGGGCTATGCGGACGATCCCCTTCCCTGGGGTGTAAGTGTTACCGGGGCTTCCACCCTGGTTTATGCTACCGATAAAACCCTGTATGAATTTGATTTTATGCAGGCCAACCTGAAACGGGAAGTCGCTACCTTTTCCTCCATGGTAAAAAAATCTTTATTCATCCCGCAACAACAACTATTGATCGTAGAAATATTTCAACAAAATGCGTATGGGAATACGGTCATTGATTCGCTGGTCGCTTTGCAGTACCAAACCGGGAAGATATTGTGGAAATACAATGCGGGCGCCACTGCTATTACAGGTATCAGTATGAGCAGTGATAGCCTGCGGATTCTTTTATTGATCGGAAGGAATAAACTGGTTGAATTGGATATAAGCACCGGCCAGGTATTGGAAGAAATATTGACCCCAAAAACGGTGTATGGGGCTGATTTTCGGGGCGAAGTAAACGGGTTTTATACCGGGCTTACACAAAGCAACACCGGCTATTGCCTGGAAGGTATCGGGAAAAATATCAGCCAGTTTTCCTACGGCTGTTTTGATTATCACAGGCCGGTACGGGTCTTTGCTACTGACAAAACCAAGAATTATGCAGCCATTGCATATCCGGAAGACAGCCATTTTTATATTTTCCCCCTGCATAAAGATTCTTCCTATACGGAGATAAGTACCAATGCCCGTGTAATACTATTCAGTCAGGATAACCAATGGCTGGCCACGGGTTCTTTTAACGGAGGCTATGTACGATTATACCGCTTTCCTTCGCTGGATATGTACTGTGATATTAAATGCGGGGTGGGTAAAGTATTTGATCTTGTTTTTTCAGCAGACTCAAAATTATTATTTGCCATGCTGGAAGATGGGTATGTCAGCGTAATCAATATTGCGCAAAAGAAAGTGATGACGGAAATGATCCTCTATAAAAACAATTTCCTGGTTAAAGACAGCCTGGGTTATTATACTGCCAATAAAAAACAGGTGAATGAAATCGGTCTGCGGGTGGGTAACCGCTGTTACCCGATCAGCAATGCAGATATTAAATTTAACCGTCCAGATATGATCATCCGGGCGATGGGAGTGCAGGACACAGCTTTGCTGGCGGCTTATAACAAGGCATATGAGAAACGTTTGCGGAGGATGAAAACAGATAGTAAACAGCTTGCTGCAATAACCAGTTTTCCTGAAGCAGTTATTGTAAACGTCCAATATATATCACCTAAAACAAAATCAACAGAAATCAAGTTGCCGGTATCTTTCCGCTCCACCACCACCCCGCTTAAAACTTATAATGTCTGGATAAATGACGTGCCGGTGTTTGGAACATCGGGCATCAGTATTGCAGGGCGCAAACTGCAAAAACTGGACACAGTCCTGGTATTGAAACTTACTGGTGGCGATAATAGTATCGAAGCAGAATGTACTGACCAGGCAGGTGTAAAAAGCACCCGGGAACAGGTAAAAATCAATTCCCAGGCGCCCTCGGCATTTAAAACCTATTTCGTTGGAATAGGTATTGATCAATTCAGCCAACCAACCTATAACCTTTCCTGGAGTGTAAAAGATATCAGGGACCTGGCAAAAAACCTGCAAAGAAAAATACCCGACCTTATCATTGATACTTTATTAAATGAAAAGGTAACAACGGGAAATGTGACCATTTTAAAAAACCGGTTACTAAAAACGGGGGTGAATGACAAAGTTATCATTGCGTATTCTGGTCATGGCCTGTTGAACAAGGACTTTGATTATTTTCTTTCGACCTACTCGGTCAATTTTGATAACCCGGAAGATAACGGGTTGCCATATGAGCAATTGGAAAATTTGATGGACAGCATACCGGCCCGGATGAAGCTATTGCTGATAGACGCCTGCCATAGCGGCGAAGTGGACAAGGAAGACCTGGTCACCCTGGAACAAACACCGGACTCTTTAATAAAGGGATTAAAACCCGTTGCTTATAAAAAAGCAGGACAGGTAGGATTGAAAAATAGTTTCGAATTGATGCAGGGTTTATTTGTGAATACCGGGAGAAGTACAGGTACTACCATTATTTCGGCCGCGACCGGAACCCAGTTTGCCCTGGAAAGAAATGATCTAAAGAACGGGGTGTTTACGTATTCAATCCTGGATGCGATGAAGAAATATCCCACCATGAAAATAAGTGAATTGAAAAAGATCGTAGGTGAAAAAGTATTGCAGCTGACAAAGGGTTTACAACAACCCACTTCCCGGAATGAGACGATCGCCATGGATTGGGATATCTGGTAAAACTATTTTATTTTGTTTTTTTAGCCGGGACTATCCGGAATAATAGATTGAAAATACTGCCGTCAGTACTGCTGACATTTTCATTTTTAGGTCCCTTGGCCGCCACCGAATAGGAGTTTTTTACCAGTTTTTCCAACACTTTAAAACTTCCTTTTGTTCCCTGGGAGTTGGCAATTATTTCCATGTTGATCATTTCTTTAGAAACAAATATTTTAAAGATCTCATCTCCGCAGGGAGGACCGATGATATTGAAAAAATTATATCCATGGGCAGGGTCCAGTAATTTGCTAACCCCTGCATCAATTCGCAAATCTTCCGGCTTCACACTTCCCGACCTTGGTAAAATTGCATTAATGATGCCGTCCGGTTGCAGGTCAAGCACATTAACATACACCGGTAACTTCCCGGTGTTCTTTACCCAAAGTACCATCGTATCCCCAACCCTGTATTCATAAATCCCCCGGACCATTTTTGTGTCGATCTTCGTCGTATCTGCCTTGCCTTTGTTATACGGAACCATCTTTACCTGCACATGGGCAGTTGTATCAATGATCTCCAGGTCACGCAATAATTTATATTGGGAGTAGCGCTGAATTTTTTCTGTGAGACGGGACCCGGTACTGCTCGAAATTGTATCAAATAAAAATCCATTAGACATAATTTTTAATGAATCGTATTTCTGTCCTTTGTTGAGTACTAATTCCGGCTTCCCATCAAACCGGATCAGCGGTAACTCTTTAAAAGCGTCTTTGATCGCATTGTTCTCCGCATCGGAATATCCCGGGTCAATCTGCAAAATGACAGGCTCCGTTTTGTACACTGGTTCTGTTATAAATGCCCAGCCCAGGTTGGGCTCTATCTTTAAAGCTTTATCCAACAGAACAGTAGCGGAAAAATTAGTAGATGCTGTAACTGTACCACTTGCCAGGGGTTTTACTGTTGAAAGATCAGTGGTGCCCGAAGGAGCGATCACTATTTTTGCCCTTTCATCCAATCCGCATAAGACGCCGGACTTTAATTTTATTTCTTTTCCCTCTATGCTGCTGATCTCAAAGAATCGTTGCTGGGCAAGAAACCTTCCTCCAAAAACCTGGCGGTCGATCCCATCCCCCTCCAGCACCGGGTGCTGACCGGGAGCTGTGCCGTTCATGATGGATTGAATTTTTGCAAAGAAGCTGCGATAGGTAATAGCCGGATCCAGCTGTTCAAAAACCTTCATGATTGCATTCGATAAAGAACCCATCAGTCCAAAATCATTATCATCTGTTTCCTGGTTCACTTCATCCGAACGGGCACCAGATATTACGATATAAGTGGCAAGGCTGTTTTTATCTCCCTTGGTCGAACTGGTTTCCCGGAAAAGTCCGGCTGTATCTTCCTGGCCCCATTTTTGGGCGTCAAAAGTATCAGAAACAAGTTTTTCCTTACCACCGCGAACCGGTGCCGTGCCCTTGGTACCAGTTCCTGAATGACAGGCATCAATAAAAACAAGCACATCTCCATCCTTTTCCAGCTTTGTTCGCAGCTGCTGGATAAAAGCGCCAAACTCATCATCCCGGAAATAGTTACCCTGTATTTTTTTATAGTTTTTCGGATCTTTGTCATACACTGCATCATAACTCACAATACACTCATCCAGCCCGTCAGCTACTTCGTCCCCATTATCATCCTCCAGTTGCAGGCCATGCGATGAAATATGAATTGCAACGATATCACCGGCCTTTATCGTCCCGTTGTTGATAAAAGAATTCAACCCTTCCTTTATCCCTTTGTATGTGGCTTTTTCGTTCTGGATGGTGGTGATATCCTGGTTATCAAAACCCCGACGGGTAAGCGCAGTCCGGATGACCGATGCATCAATATTACTATGGAGGCTCTGCCACCCGCTGTGCTCGAATTTGTCAATGGCAATAATCAGCGCATGCTTTTTCTGGGCGAAGGTGGAGCTAAAAAATAAAACGGCGAAGGGTAGAAAGAGGTGGAATCGCATAAGGGGGTAAATGGGTATATTTTATTTAGCGATATTACCATATTTTTCCGGGTTAAATGACCGGTATCATTTTCTAAATAGTTTTTTAACAGCAGGTTTTGACTGCTGTAACTTAATCTTTATATTACGTACTATGACTTTTTTAAAAAGGTATAACAAAACCATTATTAGTTTATCGGCGTTATTTTTTTTCTGTTACCAAAGCCAGGGGCAGGATTATTTTATCCAACACGACTTTCAAAAAAATAATACCAATTTTTATAAATTAGGCAGAAACCATGATACGGCCCAGGTTAAATCAGTTAGCCTGAGAAGGCCGGGTCGTATAACGTTAAAAGTGGATAATTTCAATCCATTTTACTGGAATGCCAAAGTAACCGTCTTTAAAAAACCGGTGGATGAAGAGTCCAGTAATATTGGTTCATTCATCTCCTCCCTGACAAAAGGAATGGGTGTTTCGAGCATGTTTCCTACCCGCAGTGGATCGCTCAGTGAAGCGAACCAGCAAAAACTGGAGATGTTGACCCGGAGAGCCAATCAATTTTCTGAACTTGCGTGGCAGTTGGATGGACTACAAATGAATATTAAGAAGACGGAAGAAGAGATCAAATCAGAAGCGAGAAAGGCGGTACGGGATGTGATGGGAACAGACAGCCTGAGTGTTAAGGATGCCCGGTTATTGGGGCAGGAGTTGGAAACGGATAAAAAAGAGGTCAATGCCGCCATCTCCGGAGCTAACCAGACGATCATTCGCTATTCATTTACCGATACCCTGGCAAAAGCAGTGTCGCTTTATCATAGTATTATTTATACCGATTTTAAATTCCAGTATTCGGTGAACGGAAACCCGGATATAAACGAATTAAAGCTGGCCATTTTTGCCCGGTCCGATGTAGATCCTTCGTCCAGGGATACGCTTACCCGTTATTTCCCGGTGGAAGGAAAAGCCAACCTGCGCCTGCGCAATTCGGTGGGTGTTACCTTCAGTCATTTCCCCGATAAAAACCGTTCTTATTTTATTAATCCGGACCTGACCATCGGAAGTGGTACCGGAGATCTTTTTACTCCTGTTTTAAGCGCCTATATCAATTTTTATAATTATAAAGTATCCGGCTTACGCTGGGGTGGTGCCTTTGGTTTTGGTGTGCCGATGATCGGTGATAAAAAGGATATCAACTTTATGCTGGGACTTTGCGGGGTTGTAGGAAGAAATGAACCGATCATATTGTCGGCTGGTTTTGCAGGGGCCCGTGTAGAACGGCTGACCGAGGGTTGGAAAGTAGGAGGGGTAGTACCTTCTCTAAGTTTTGATATTCCCACACTTTCACAATTCAGAGTAGGCGGATATATCAGTGTTACCTTTAACATGAGTGCTATATCATCGAAGAAATCAAGCGATGATTAGGGTTCGGCCAATATTTCGATAACGATGTATTATTTTTTTCGACGCCATGAAAAATCACCTCCAGAAATGAAAAAATTGCGGTTGACTGGAGTGTATGGTAATTTTTAGACAGCTATCGATCAGCCAACCCAAATGGCAATCAGCATGGCGATAGCACCCACGGCCAATCCACCATATACTTCCTGTGCTGTATGATCCGACACAATGAAACGGGCGGTACAAATAAGACCCGTTAATAAAAAAATAATAGCCAGCCACACACCAAAGTTCAGTTGCTGTCCCAATGCCATGAGGATAAAAAGGGTTAAAACAATACCCGCAGAAATAGCATGCAGGCTTACTTTTATTTTTATATTGACCATCAACCCAATGATGGTACTGATAAAAGTGGCAAAAGCAAACTGAACCGCTTCCCGGGGCATATCCATCTCATCTCTTGTTTTACCAAAATTGTTCCAGACATACCAGATCCAGAAATACCAGATCATACAGGCCATGAAAGGGATTACCCGGTCTCTTTGTGTATGCAGGTAAATTGTATCAATGAATTTTAATCCCTTTAATAATAAGACCGTAACAAGAGGAAAAAAAGTGAAAGAGACAGCCGCCATCATCATGGTCCTCATTTTTTGGACCGGGCTAAAACCTGCAAATACATAAGGGTGTGTATAGAGCAGGAACCACACTACCATCACCGGCACGAAAACCGGGTGAAAAATATAGGAAATAATTTTGGCGACCCATTTTAAAGCAGCCGGTTGCTCGGGGAGAGAACGGATACCTGTTTCCTGCAACTCATTTTGTTCATTGATCATCATACCGGGGCTCATATAAAGTGATTTATGCAAAGTAAAGGAATTGAGTAAAAGGCCGTGTTTTTTGTATCTTTAAAATTAAATCCGTGAACCACTTCAGTTTCAATGTAAAAGAAACCGGGCTGTTTGCCATTCTTCACCCAATTATCAAGTATGAAGAAAGTTTTGCTTGTCTTATTACTCACTACCTGTTTACAACAGGCTTTTTCCCAGAATATTAATAAGGCTAAAATGCAGGAGATGTATGATGCCATTAAAGACGCCGGCATCCTGCATCCTGATTTTGTCATGGCGCAATGTATGCAGGAAACTGGCAATTTAAGTTGTAAGAATTGCTGTCTCCGTTATCATAACCTGTTTGGCTTTTATGTAAAAGGAAACAAATGCAAGAAATTTGAATCGGACAAAGAATGTATAAAATATTATAAGGACTGGCAGCAAAAACGCTATTCCAAGTGGCGTAAAAAAAATCCTAAAGCAGATTATTATCACTTCCTGAAAAGTGCAGGCTATGCTACCGGGGATAAATATACAAGAGAGTTAAAACCTAAAGTGGCGTGGGTGCAAAAGCATTTGAAACTGTAAGAGTTTATTGTTTTGGGTTTATTGTTTTTGTAATGCCAAAAGCTTTACTACTTGCGAAACCCTTGCTCTTTAAACAACAATAAACAATAGACCAGCAACCATAAACAAGTTTTTATGGTTTTGCCTTCGAGCTGCCCTTCACCATCAATCCCTTTATATTACTGATATGAAACGGCGTATGTGCAGCGAAGATATTATTGAGAAAAAGTAATTCATTAATCCCCTCGGCTTTCAACATGCCAATAAAATCCCCGCTATAATAACGGGAGTCAACCACAACCACTTTTTCATACCTGGTAATTAAAAATGGAGCAAAGGCATTGCCATAGGATTCCTTAATCAGGGCGATCTTTCTTCCATTTTTATGTTGTGTTTCCATTTTGCAGATCGGCAGATCGCCTTGCAGAAAAACAGAATAGCTGTTATCGCCACTTACCTGCTCTGCATACATATGCGATTTTGCCCAATAGCCGATCGAATTACTGCCGATATAAAAATTGAGGGAATCCGGAAACAGGTAATACCTGACCGAGTCAGGATTGTTTTTTAATACTGCAGCTCTTGTAAGCCGGTGAAAGAAGCCCAGGAAACCTGGCTTTACTTTAGAAGGAATCGTATCCAATGAAACAGGCATAAGCCCGGCGGCCGCACAAAAAGAGCGGTAGGCGTAATAGGCACCCAGGCTTGTCCAGTGATGGTCCGTATTAAAGTAAATATATTCGGTTCTGTGTTTTCTTATTTCATCTACGGGATTGACTTTAATGATGGCAGGATCTTCTGCAGCAAAAACGGCGTCGATCGCTTCTTTAGCAGGCTTTGCTTTGTCTTTATACCGTTCGGTAATTTCAAATTCAAAACCATTTGGGATAATCATGTTGTATATCTTCAATCCGGGCAGATTTAACCGGCTGTATATATTAAGGACGTTTGCATAGGATTTACCCATGCTGGCGCCACCACTGAATATTTCAAAACCACGATTTTTAAAAATAAAAACAGCTCTTTTCTTTACACCAACCTGCCCATCGTCGGGTAATATCCTGCTCTCAACGACCAGGCTGTCCTTTGCAGGTTTTACAGCTACGGTTGTATCTGTACTGCTTTCTTTTGCTTTCTTACCCGAACTGTTACAAGATGTCAATGCAATAAGAAAGACAATTAAGAGACAATAACGTTTCATGGCTTGGGTGTTTTACCGAATTTGTTTTTTTGAACTACACAGGAATAGTAGAAACGTGGAATTTCATATAGCATTTTTCTCTATGTTCGATCTCCTGTGGGCTATGTGTCTAATGTGGTTCAAATTTTTTTAATAGCAGCGCTTTACTTTTTCAACCCTTTAATTTTATTGATATGGAAAGGCGTATGGGCAGCAAAAATGTTATTGATAAATAATAACTCGTTAATGCCTTCTGCCTTCAGCATAGCTACAAAATCGCCGGTATAATAACGCTGGTCCACTACGATCACTTTTTCATAATTATTAATGAGGAAGGGGGCAAAAGCGTTGCCATATGATTCTTTTACAACCACAATTTTTCTTCCGTTCTTATGCTGTGTTTCCATTTTTACAGTGGGCAGATCCCCCTGTAGGAAAACAGAATAGCTGTTGGGGCCACTGGCACCTTCGCCATACATTTTTGATTTGACCCAATAGCCAATAGCAGAACTACCTACAAAAAAATTAACCGAATCACGGAAAAGGTAATAGCGAACGGAATCAGGGTTGCTTTCCAGTTTTGGATCCCTGGTTAGCCGGTACAATGAGCCTAAGAAAGAATTTTTTGTTTTGGAAGGAATACTATCCAAAGATACAGGGGTCAGCCCTGCCGTATGGCAAAATGCACGGTAAGCATAATAAGCACCCAGACTAGTCCAGTGATGGTCGGTATTGAAATAAATGTATTCACCCCGGTGTTTTCTTATCTCATCAATTGCCCATACTTTTTTGATATTGGAGTCAAGCGAGTTATAAATATGCTCAATGGCCGGGCGGTTAGGTTTTTGCAGCCTGGCATATTTCTCTGTTAGTTCAAATTCCAGCGCAACAGGAATAATAAGGTTGTATACCTGGATACCGGGGCTGAGCAGCTTATTGTAGGAGTTGATAACGTCGGCATAGGACTTACCTATGGCCGGGCCACCACCAAACATTTCAAAAGCCCGGTTCTTAAATACAAACACTCTCTTATTTACCTCACCAATAGCTCCATCGTCTTTTAAGGGTCCGCTGATAATCTCTTCTTTTTTAGTTGTATCTGTCTTTTCATTGGCTTCAGTGTCATTGGTAGGATCGTAAATCTTGATTTCACTGCTGCTAAAACCAATACTGTTTTTGAATTTATCTGAAAAACTGATCCATTTATCCCGGAGAGGAAAATTATCAGCATAATATTCATCTATCTGTTTAAAATATTTTCCGCTCCAGAATAAGCTGTCAGAATAGTCAGGGAAAGCTGCCAGCTTCCGGTTTTCCATAACAGATACTGTTTGCTTTTTCATGGCTAAGGAAGCGATGCCTCCCACTATAAGCAGTCCACAAAAAATGGCCACATTTACGATATGCATTTTTTTATTTGTTGTCTCGCTCATATTCATTGCCTCCATTTTTCTACTTATTAAAACCTGAAATAAATAAACGGATTATAGCTTTTGCCCACTAATTGTGACACACAAAGAAAAACCAGCACGACGTTAAAGCCAATAACAGCGGTGTTATAAAAAGTAGTACGGCTGGTTTTTTTATCTATCCAATTTTTTATTGTATGATATACCGGCATACAAAGAATAAGGGCTAAAATAAGCCAGAACATATGGGTGCTGAGTGTGTTCATAACCTCCATATTGCCATGGGCTCCGGCAGTAAAGGAAAACAGTTTTTTTACATAGGCAATCAGCATGCCGGTATCGGTAAAATAAAAAATGACCCAGCCGGGAATAATAATAACCAAGGCGTAGATATGGGCAATAAAGGCTGGTACTTTTTCCAGCAGCTTCAATAAGAAAGCCCTTTCGAGTGCAATGAAGATGAAAAAGTACAAACCCCAGAAAATAAAATTCCAGCTTGGACCATGCCACATACCGGTTAAAAACCAAACAATAAACAAGTTGAGATAAACTCTTTTTTTATTTCCACCCAGTGGGATATAAACATAATCCCTGAAAATACTTCCTAAAGAGATATGCCATCGTCGCCAGAATTCGCCAATGGATTTTGAGATATAAGGGTAATTAAAATTCTCCCGGAAATGGAAACCAAACATTCTTCCCAACCCGATGGCCATATCTGAATAGCCGGAGAAGTCAAAATAGATCTGGATGGCAAACATGATCAGGCCCACCCACGCTTCCAGGCTTGAAAGCGCTGAAATATCTGTTAGCGAAATGATATTGGTTTGATCACCCATATATTTAGCCACGATTTGTGCGGCAATGTTGGCAATTACCACTTTTTTAAACAAGCCAATACAAAACCGGGACACACCCAAACTGAAATCAGTAAGATTTTCTTTTCTCCCATAAATCTCTTTTTCGACATGCGCATACCGGATAATGGGCCCGGCTACTAACGAGGAGAAGAGCGATACATACATTAAAAAATTAGGAAAATTTCGTTGCGCTTTTATATCACCGCGGTACACATCTACCACATATGAAATGGTATGAAACGTATAAAATGAAATACCCAATGGCAATGCGTAACCGGGTGCCGTAAAGGAAGTGCCTAAAACAGAGTTTACCTGGTCAACAATAAATTTGTCGTATTTAAAAGTGGCTAGTAAGGCGAGATTAAATACGACTGTAACCGTTACCCCGATCTTTGCCCATTTGGTACCCCGGTGTTTATCGATAAAAATAGAATTACCCCAATCGAAAAGGGAAGAAAGTATGAGTAAAGAGATCCAGATAGGCTCACCCCAGCCATAAAAGGCCAATGAAAATACGATCAACACCCAGTTTCGCCATTTGGGGTTTTTGCTGGTGTAATACAGGAAAAGGCAAAGCGGTAGAAATATAAAGAGAAAAAGCAGGCTGGCGAATACCATACAATGATTTAGAGAGTGTTTAGCAGCGTAAAATACTACTTTGCCAATTTATTCAAAATGTAAAACTCCTTTTTTTTATTTTATTTATCATACCCGACACCCGGTATACTTGCTGGGGCAATACGTATCTTCATCCTTTAAACGAATCGACTATGCAATTAACAGCAAAACTGGTACAGGTGCTCCCCCTGCAAACCGGTACCGGCAAAAACGGCCAGTGGAAAAAACAAGATATTATTGTTGAAACAGAAGGGCAGTTCCCAAAAAAAGTTTGTGTTTCTATATGGGGCGATAAGATCAATGAAAGCCAGTTACAGGTTGGATCGCAGCTCGCTATTTCCTTTGATGTGGAAAGCCGGGAATATAATGGCCGTTGGTACACCGATGTAAAAGCCTGGAAAATTGAAGCGGCAGGAGCGGCGAAAAGCGACCCGGCAGCTATTGATGGACAGCAATATTTTGACGAAGGCCAGATGGAGCCGAAAGAAGACCTGCCGTTTTAGGCTACTACCCAGGCAGGTTACACAGATCAACAAAGATTTTTTTTCTTGCGGGAGAAGTTGGGCCACAGCTTGTCCCGCAACTTGCGGAGACAACACTCGAAGTAAAAAGAATGAAAAACCTTTCGTGCTAATTCATGGCTAAATAAGATTGATTGCGCAGCAATCAGTCCAATCTCCGGCTAAAAATTATAATTCCTTTCGGAGACGGGCCACTGGTACATTCAACTGCTCCCGGTATTTGGCTACCGTGCGGCGGGCAATATTGTAACCTTTTTCCTGCAATAATTCGGTCAGCCGTTCATCGCTGAGCGGGTGCTTTTTTTCTTCGGCTTCGATCAGGTCACTGAGTATTTTCTTGACCTCCCTCGTAGATACTTCTTCACCGCTGTCAGTACTTAATGATTCACTGAAGAAGAATTTCAACCGGTAAGTACCAAATTCTGTTTGTACAAATTTGCTGTTGGCTACCCGGCTTACCGTCGAAATATCCAGGTTGATCTTTTCTGCAATGTCCTTTAATATCATCGGGTTCAGCTCAGTTTCATCACCGGTCAAAAAGAAATTGTACTGGTGCTCCATAATGGCATTCATTGTACTGAGCAGGGTATGTTGCCGTTGCTTGATGGCATCAATAAACCATTTGGCAGAATCTATTTTCTGTTTGATAAAAAGTACTGCTTCTTTCTGCCGTTTATCTTTTTTGGCACCCCGGTCATATTCTTTGAGCATATCGCGGTAGCCTTCGCTGATGCGGAGCTCCGGTGCATTGCGGCTGTTTAGCGTGAGCTCCAGTTTACCGGCATTATTAATGATAAAGAAATCAGGAACTACATAATTCTCGGCTTTATTGGTTTGACCCACAGTACCGCCTGGCTTGGGGTTTAGCCGGATGATCTGTTGCATCACATCCCTTAACTGGTCATCATCAATATTCAGCCCCCGCTGTATTTTTTCATAATGTTTTTTGGTGAATTCATCAAAGTACTTGGTGATGGCTTTGATGGCGATATCGACGGATTTACCCTGTCCATCAGGCCGGCGGGACTCATCTCTCAGGCGGTAGAGCTGCAATAATAAACACTCCTGTAAGTTCCGGGCGGCTACACCGGCAGGGTCAAACAGCTGGATACGTTTGATGATGGATTCCACTTCTTCATTCGTGGCCGAAATATTTTGCCGGAATGCCAGGTCATCCACAATGGCCGAAGTTTCCCTTCTCAGGTAACCGTCTTCATCAATACTGCCAATGATCTGTTCTGCAATGACCTGTTCTTTTTCTTCCAGTTTTAGCAGGCCAAGCTGATCAATCAGCATTTCATAAAAACTGGCTTCCGTCTTAAAAGGCAGCTGCCGGCCTTCATCTTCTTCGGGGTAATTGTCATCCCGGAGTTTATAATCACCTACTTCATCATCTCCCTCGCTCACGTATTCGCTTACATCTATATTCTCATATTCATCATTGCTGCCGTCTTTTTCTTCAAAGTCTTCTTCGCCTGTTTCAGTGAATTCGTCCTTCATATCATCCGCATCCTCGTGCTTGTCCTCATCCAGTTCCAGGGCCGGGTTTTCTTCCATTTCCTCTTTGATCCGTACTTCCAGGCTGGCCGTAGGAACCTGCAGCAGTTTCATAAGTTGAATCTGCTGGGGCGATAATCGTTGCAGTAATTTCTGCTGTAAGCTCTGGCTAAGGGCCATCGGTTCGTATAATTTTTTTAATAAGGGGGCTTGATATCAAAAATTTCCGGCTTTGCACAAAAATAATGCCTAAATTTAGATACAAATAAATAAAATATGGCGCAACGGCTTATTTCTTTTCTTGTTGTGTTTTCGTTAATGTTTTCGGGGGCAGTTTTTGGGCAAAAAAAAGGGGGAAATAATAGCCTAAATGGCGTTTTGAATGGCAAATCTGTGCAAAAAACCCCTGGCGGCTGGGATTTGAAGCGACAAAAAGAATTATTGTTAAAAATTAATCCGGTGGATTATAAAATATTACCGGTCAATTTCCAGGCACTGGAAAATTTCAATTTTGAACAGCAACTCAGGCTGGGGCGGGTGGCTGAAAATCCCACTATTGCTAAACAGGTGCAGAACCCGTTGATCAGCTGCAAACCATCGCTGCTACCTTCTTATACCACCCATCTTGGCTTTTTCTGTAAAAAGGAATTGCAACTGGATAAGATCACCCCCGTTCCAATCCGTTTCCGGTTGGGTTCTATGGACTATGTAAACTTTATGGAGCAGAAGCCGAATGCTATTAAACCACAGTAATGTCAATTACAGGGATACCTGCTCTTCACTCAACACCTTCTTCACCACATTCACCATCTTCTCTCCCTTTTCTTTTATTTGTTCTTCCGTCCACAATAAACTGATGGCTGTAGAAACACAACGGCTCATGACGGCATCACTGGCACTAAAGTCTTTGCTGGCATGCTGCATCACCTGTGCTTTTATATCAGGATGAAGAGAATTTAATGTAACAGAATTTTTAAGGTGATCCCATTTGCGGATATAGTGCCAGTTATTATCAAACCAATAAAAATTACCGGCTAAAAGGCCCTGTACCTTTAATTCACTTACTACAGCTTTTGTTATTTCCTGGCTGGGTAAAAACCAGCTAATAAAACTACCACTGTCACCGGCCGGGTCCGGTATTCTGCGAAAGGAAATTTCCGGAACCTGCGCCAGTATATTTTTTAATTGAACCTGGTTCTTCTTTTGAATGGTTAAAAATTCATCCAGTCTTTTTATTTGCGCCAAACCCACTGCAGCATGCAATTCAGAGATACGATAGTTATAACCGATAAAAGGATGCAGGTCAGCACCGCGGTCAGCGCCACCTTTATGGTCATGACCATGATCGGTATAGCCATCGGATTTTATATACACATCTTCCCGGTTCGTCATGATAACAC
The DNA here is from genome assembly GCA_034408705.1 of Bacteroidota bacterium. Lineage (GTDB taxonomy): Bacteria > Bacteroidota > Bacteroidia > Chitinophagales > Chitinophagaceae > JJ008. Next base: position 19,287 of record JAWXCO010000122.1, on the reverse strand, counting down.
CACCTTCACCACAGGTCATGGTTTTGACAAAATCAAAAGAGAAGGTACCGGCATCACCGATGGTACCAAGGTGTTTCCCTTTAAAAGTGCCGCCAATACTCTGGCAGGCATCTTCCAGCAACAGTAAATTATGTTCTTTGCAAATAGCCAGTAAGGCATCCATATCCGCCATACCGCCGCACATATGCACCGGCATAATGGCTTTTGTTTTGGGTGTGATCGCTTTTCTTACAGCATCCGGGGCCAGGGTCAGGGTATCATCCACGTCGACCAGTACAGGTATGGCCCCCACACTTATGATCGCCTCAAAACTGGCAACAAAAGTGAAAGCAGGTGTGATCACTTCATCTCCATAGCCTATACCGAGAGCACTCATTGCGGTGGTAAGTGCCGAAGTACCACTGGAAGTTAGCTGGGCATAGTGGCTGCCAAAGGTTTTACAAATAGCTGCTTCCAGTTCCTTACTTTTCCAGATTCCTTTTCTGGGGCCATCAAAACCATAGCGCATCAGGATACCGGTTTCCAGCACTTCGTTTACTTCTTTTCTTTCTTGATCACTCCAGAGTTCAAAGCCGGGCATAAGGGATATTTAAAAATGAATAATTAAGAATTAAAAATTGCCTATAGCGATATAATTAATATTTTTTTACAAAGGTAGAAAATCAGGGGAATTATATTGCAGGGATAAAAGAAGAAAACATTTAGTGTCCCACACTTTCTCTCCTTGCGGAGGTTTGCTTAAACAAAATCTTTTAATCTCTTGTCTACGGCTTGTAAAAATGCCACTTGCCTCCCGGCTGTATCAATATCGCAATCTCGCTCATCTCGCTTTCATTATTATTTTTTCCTACGGCAGTAATAACATAGCGATAAGAAAAGTGTTGAGATGAAAGCGGTTCTTTCAATTTAAATCCATCAGGGGTCGTTATCACCCTGGAAATATATTTTGGAATATTACCAAACGTTTCGCTGTGCGAATCGGCAGCATATTGATATACAACATAATATTTTATCGGTATGTGGTTTCTTGGGTCGGGTTTTACCTTTAATTGTATAATAGAATCATCATCTATTTCTCTTTCTACGATCGGGGGCCAGGGTTTCTCATTATCTATCCATCGCATGGGCGGTAATAGGGCCGGGTATTTATAATAATTGTTCGCCAGGCTGTCATTCCAGCCATTTGGGTTTTTATCAAATAGCCGGCTGCTGTAATAAATACTTCCCTGTACATTCGGGTAGCTACGTAATAATTTTATTTGATTCGGTAATTCATTGGGGTTTTTCCAACCCGCTTCGGCTGTTTCAGTTTTATATATGCCATGACCGATATACACATGTCGGCCATAACTGTTACGACTCCACCAATCCACCATTTTTGCATAATCAACTTTTGAATGGCCAATTGTAAAGTAGAGCTGTGGTGTTACATAATCGATCCAACCTTTTTCCAGCCATAATAAAATATCGGCATAGAGATCATCATAATTACTTTGTCCCCCGCGGCTATCACTGCCTCTTACAGGGTCCTTATCCTTGTTTCGCCAAACGCTAAACGGGGAAATACCAAAGCGGCACAATTTGTTTTCCTGTTTAATGGCTTTATTAATGGCCAGTATAATTGAATCCGTATTACTGCGCCGCCAGTCATCCTTACCCAGGGTGCTGCCTGCGTTACGATAAGTGGCTTCATCAGGGAATTCTTTTCCCGGAATACGATAAGGATAAAAATAATCATCCATGTGGATTGCATCCACCTCATAGCGTTTTACAATATCACGAACCACTTGCACCACAAATTTTTGGGCTTCTTTATTACCGGGATCAAAATATCTTTTATCTCCATACGTAAGAAACCATTCCGGATGGATACGGGTGATATGGTTGGCGGCTATCGAAGAGGTGCCGATATTATGTACTGCCCGGTAGGGGTTGAGCCAGGCATGAAACTCCATTCCCCGTTTATGGGTTTCTTCGATCATGAATTTCAGGGGATCATAATATGGAGAAGGCGGTTTACCCTGTGTACCTGTGAGCCACTCGCTCCAGGGTTCGTAAGGAGAAGGATAAAAAGCATCAGCAGCCGGGCGCACCTGTACGATCATGGCATTCATGCCGTTTTTCTGGTGCAGGTCCAGCAAGCGGATATACTCCGCTTTTTGCCGGGCCGGGTCCTTTATAGCGCCAATCGGGAAATCAATATTATTGACGGTGGCTATCCAAACACCCCGGAACTCGTACTTGGGCTGTGCTTGTAAGAATTGTAAGGGAAATAAAACAACAGATAATAAAAACAGAAAGGTGGATCGTCTCATGTTTTCAGATTCGAATGACTGGTTAAAGCAGTAAAATTACATTATTCACCGCCATCCCGTATCTTATCCAGCAGATCGCTGAGAATATTAGCATCTTTTTCTGATAGATTACCCAGTACACCATCGATCTCGTCCTGGCGGGCATCAAGGCGTTCCAATAATTTCTTTCCTTTATCACTGATGATCACATCGACCAGGCGACGGTCGTTCTTGCAGGTGAGTTTTTTAACAAGCCCTTTGGCTATAAGACGGTCTACGATCCGGCTGGTATCACTCATTTTTTCCAGCATTCGTTCCCGGATCTGTAAAGTTGAAAGCGGTTGCGGAAAACTTCCCCGGAGTATGCGTAGAATATTAAACTGCTGCGGAGTTATATCCTCCGCTTCAAAAATGCACTTGGTTCGTTCCCGTACCCACGACAACGTATAAATGAGATTGATCGCTGCCTTTTGCTGAGGGTTGCGGAACTTGGTCTGCTGAATATCCTGGTCAATACCCATGGTAAAAAAAGTTTCCTGTTAAAAGTAAAAAGTTTTAGGTTAAGCTAACCGCCTTGCCCAAAACTTTTTGAATTAATTGAGGATTTAAGGTCATTAATTGTTGTAATAGAACTTCTCCTCTATGATCTTACCGTTTTTCCAACGCTGTACGGCCAGTTGCGTGTAGTTGCGGGTACCATAATCTTTGTGCGTGTAATCCATCCACCATTCTGTAACAGCCAGGTCATCGCTGATGATGGAATTGATAATTTTAGCACCACGAAACTTAGTAAGTCCATTTACAAAAGCTTCTTCAAACTGGCGGTTCACGTCTTTCCCCACCCGGGCAGGATAGTCATTGTCCTGCATAACAACGTCTTCAGCATAAAATTTTTCGAAAGCATTCAGGATCTTGCCTTCCAATATCATTTAATTAAGCTGGTCAACATTTGTTCTTAAGTCCATACTATTAATTTTAAATGTTAGAATAAATTGATGCCACAAAATTAATGTTGAAACATTGATCTACCAAATAAATCAGGAAAAAATAAGGGGATTAGCCATTTCTTAACATAAGCCAAGCAGCAGAAACGCAAAAAACTACCTCTTTGTGGTATTGCCGGGTAACCGGGAAATGATTTGTTTTACACCCGAACTTTAAATTCCTCCACCATGAAACTATTATCCGAATCATTCCGCAACTTTTTTGAAGGCTTTGCCTCCTTTTATACTTCCTTGTATGATGAGATGAAAAAATGGTAATAGAATAAATCCCGCAGCGGGGGTTTATTGTAATCGCACATACTGCTGAGCCGGAAATTGTAACTATCTGTTTTGTATAGCGTGCCTATGATTGAAACCCCCTGTAGGATAAACTTGCTCAAAATTTCATCTGGCTTCCTTCCTCAACTCTCCAGTAAGTTTGAAGATCGTAAACAAATGATGGGCTTCATGCAATAAAAAGAAGTTGATCCATTGAACCAGTGTCATGCATCCATAAACGGGATGTTCGCCTGTTTTATTCAAATCCGCAACATTGAAAGATTGCATAACCCCTGACATGTCTTTGCGGGTCGTCATCATATCCTGTATAATCTCCCAGGTGGACTTGGAGCAATTATCCAGAAACATGGGGTCTGCTTCGGCTGTATACCGGGGAAAAATCGGGTTATGCGTAGTTAAGATCAGGTTTACCCTGGATACAAATGTGTGCTGGTAGGTCTGCACGTGTACAATATTTTCAAAAATGGACCATTTACCTGGTACCAATTGCCGCCTGATCTGTTCATCGGACTGCCCTTCAATAATATCCAACAATGATTTATGCTGGTAATGTAACCGTGTTGAGATTGAAGAAGCCAATTCCATATGGGTTCATTTAATTATGTTTTCTGCATTCCGGCCAACAGAGTTGCATCCAGATTTTTTATTTGAATTATCGCTCCCACACTTTTGTACCCTCACTGCAATTGGAACAGATATCAATATTCTTCCGGCCCTTTAAAATTTGTTTTCTGAAAGTAGCATATTCCCCGTTCTTCCAAATCTCCCGGAACGGTTTTTTCTTTAAATCTCCCAATTGGTGTTGTGCATCCTTATCAAAACAACAGGGGGCTACCAATCCATCCCAGGTAATTACCGGGTCGTGCCAGAGCCGCCAGCATTGGTTGGCCAGTTTCCCTTTGAATTCATGCCCATTTTCTGTTTTCCGGTAGCGGCTATATTTATCAATGGTTGGTATCAGCTGGTTCGGATCATTTTCATAATCGTAAATCTGTGCCGTTTTAAACCAAACATCATCTACTCCCACTTCTTTCGCCAGCTTTTTTACTTCTTCTATCTGGTGCTCATTTGGTTTTACCACTAAGAATTGAAAGACCACAAATGGTTTTTTACTTTTTAATTCTTTTTTCCATCTCACGATATTCTTAGCGCCTTCAATTACTTTGGCCAGGTTGCCACCCACCCGGTATTGCTGGTACACATCCTGCGTGGTGCCATCAATAGAAATGATAAGCCGGTCAAGGCCGCTTTCAATCGTCCGCTTTGCATTGGCATCCGTTAAATAATGTGCATTGGTAGAAGTGGCGGTATATATTCTTTTTTTTGAAGCATATTCCACCATATCTAAAAAACCGGGGTTGAGATAAGGTTCGCCCTGAAAATAGAAGACCAGGTATAAAAGGTCTTTGGATAGCTGGTCGATGGTTTCGCTGAAAAAATCATTTTGCAACATACCGGTAGGCCGGGTAAATGCTCTCAACCCGCTGGGACATTCCGGGCAGCGCAAATTACACGAAGTAGTGGGTTCAAAAGAAATAGAGACGGGGAAGCCCCATTGGACCGCCCTTTTGGTCCACTTGCTGATATAGTAGCTGCTCAGCACTTTTACTCCGTTCCAGGCACGGCGAGGGGTGAGTTTGGATAATAGGTTTAAACTGTCGCTGCGGTTAAATCTTGCCATTGGGAGTAAAGTTACAGAATCAACGGATAGCCGGTTTTCGCAGTCCGGAGTAAGTTGGTACCTTGAAAGAGTATTTATATGGATATACCGGCTTTCCCATACCATATTTTCCCTTTAGGTGATTCGGCTCTAACTGTTGATTACGGGAATTGTATTGATGAGGCCATCAACCGGGAGGTCATTGCCCGGTTTATTCAATTGCGGCAAGAACCCCTGCACGGGATGATCGAAGTTGTTCCTGCCTATAGTTCGTTTACCGTTTACTATGATGTTTTTTCGGTAAAGAAAAAAGCAGGCAGTGATCGTACCGCCTTTGATTGGATGCAGGAAAAGGTAAAAGAAAGACTGGCCCAAACCCCGGACTATGAGGAAGAAACAGAACGTATCATTCATATCCCTGTTTGTTATGAAGATGAATTTGCGCCTGACCTGCGCTACCTGGCCGCTGAAAAGAATATTACTGTTGATTCCGTGATACAGATCCATACATCGAAACCATATAAAGTATATATGCTCGGGTTTTTGCCAGGGTTTACCTATATGGGAGAAGTGGATGATAGAATTAAAATGCCCCGGAAGCCTCAGCCGGTTAGCATTGCTGCGGGAAGTGTAGGAATTGCGGGTAGGCAAACTGGTATTTACCCGCTGGCATCACCGGGTGGATGGCAGATCATCGGCAGCACACCTGCCGTGTTATTTGATGTTCAAAAAGAACTGCCTGCTTTATTGAGGGCCGGGGACCGGGTACAATTCTATTCAATAACAAGCAATGAGTTTTATAAAATCCAAAACAGTTCTCTTCCGGGAGAAAATTTGGGCGTTGAACTATGAGTATTAAAATAATTAAAGCAGGGATTCTGGATACTATCCAGGATAAGGGTCGCTATGGCTACCAGCACCTGGGTATCAATCCCACCGGTGCGATGGACAGTTATGCCCTGCAGGTATGTAATATCCTGGTGGGCAATTCACCGGGAGAAGCAGTAGTCGAAATGCATTTTCCGGCGGCGGTCTATCTTTTCACAGCGCCTGCTCTCATTGCGTTGGGGGGAGCCGATTTCTCAGCCAGCATTAATGGTGACTCTGTTCCGCATCTTCAACCGATAATGGTCTGCAAAAATGATGTATTACAATTTCATAAACCCACCAATGGCGCAAGGGCTTATCTCGCAGTGGCCGGGGGATTAGCCATTGACCCATGGATGAATAGTTACAGTACTCATCTAAAAGCAAAAGCGGGGGGCTACCTGGGAAGAAGTTTGCAAAAAGATGATGAACTTTTATTGCGTCAGCTACCAAAGTTCCCTGGCAAAAAGGATGAATTCAGCGTCTTACCATGGCAGGTTGATATCAACTGGTTTGGCAAGGATTATCCGAAAGAGATATTGGCCCTGCCGGGTCATGAATGGGAACGGCTTGTTGAAGCATCCAAAGAAAATTTTACCATCACATCTTTTGTGATAGCCAAACAATCTGACCGAATGGGCTTTCGTTTAAATAACAGGCCATTGTATAGCATAACTGATAAAGAAGTGATCTCGGCTGCAGTAAGCTTCGGAACCATCCAGTTATTGCCGGACGGTGGACTTATTATTTTAATGGCAGACCATCAGACCACCGGTGGTTATCCAAGAGTAGCTCATGTAATTACTGCCCACCAATCGAGGCTGGCGCAATTGAAAGCCGGAGACACAATCCAATTTCGTTTGACTGACCAGTCCACAGCTGAAGAATTATTGATAAAACAGCGGCAACATTTGCTGCAACTGCAAAATGCCTGTACATTCAGGCTAGAGGAATATTTTCATGCAAACAGGAATTAACTGTGATCTGGGAGAAGGTTGCGGGAATGATGAGCTGATCATGCCATTTATTACAGCGGCCAATATTGCCTGCGGCTACCACTCAGGTGATGTGACAACAATGCAGCAAACGATCGACATGGCCCTTGAGCAGGGTGTAGCTATCGGCGCTCATCCTTCTTTTTACGACAGGGATAATTTTGGCAGAACCATGATGCATTTGCCGGAACAAGAGCTCTACGAATTGATCATTCAGCAACTACTCATTTTTAAAGAAGTTGCAGACGCTGCAGGGCAAAGGGTCAATCATGTAAAACCTCATGGGGCTTTATATAATCTATCGGCCAGGGATGCCTTAACTGCCAACGTGATCGCCAAAGCAGTAAAAGGATTTGATCCTTCGCTTATTTTATATGGACTCAGCGGCAGTCATTCGATCAGCGAAGCAAAAGCATTGGGATTAAAAACTGCAAGTGAAGTATTTGCCGATCGTACTTACCAGGATGATGGATCACTCACACCCCGCTCGCAACCTGGCGCATTGATCGAAGTCAAAGACGAAGTAGTACAGCAGATATTGCAGATGATAAAAGAAGGAACTGTAAGAACAGTAACAGGGAAAATAATTCCTATCATAGCTGAAACTATTTGTATACACGGCGATGGGAAACAGGCAGTGGAATTTGCAAAAGCAATTCATGCTGCAATCAGGCTTTAAAAATAATAAACGACCAGGAGCCCCCCAGATCTTGTCGAAGGGTAAGGGGGTTGGGAACATGAAAAAAAATTCCGCCATACTCGGTGCTGCTTTTCTCATGGCCACTTCCGCCATCGGACCGGGTTTTCTTACACAAACATCGTTGTTTACCGAACAGCTGCTTACCAGTTTTGGCTTTGTCATTCTCATTTCTATCCTGCTTGATATTGGTGCACAACTTAATATCTGGAGAATTATAACTGTAAGCGAAAACAGGGCGCAGGATATCGCTAACCAACTTTTACCAGGGCTGGGTTTTTTCCTTGCAGCTCTCATTGCCTTCGGCGGTTTGGTTTTCAATATTGGCAACATTGCCGGTTGTGGCTTAGGATTAAATGTGCTGACCGGGATGGATACAGCACCGGGTGCCGTCATCAGTTGTTTGATCGCCCTTGGAATTTTCTGGTATAGGGAAGCCGGTAAACTGATTGACCATTTTACAAAAATCCTCGGTTTGATCATGATTGTACTGACGGCCTATATTGCTTTTTCATCACATCCGCCTGTTGTGGAAGCTTTGTACAGGACTATCTGGCCGGAGAAAATTGATGTAATGAAAATTGTTACGTTGGTGGGTGGCACCGTTGGTGGTTATATTTCGTTTGCCGGGGCACATCGCTTATTGGATGCGGGTATTAAGGGGAAACAAAATATTTCACAGGTAACAAGAAGTTCGGTGAGTGGTATTCTGATTACATCACTCATGCGCTTCCTCTTGTTTTTTGCAGCGCTGGGTATTGTTTCGCAGGGAATTAAATTATCAGCAGGTAACCCGGCGGCATCCGTATTCCAGTCAGCAGCAGGCGAATTGGGTTATAAATTCTTTGGGATCGTTATTTGGAGTGCGGCAATAACATCAGTGGTTGGAGCATCCTATACTTCGGTTTCTTTCTGGAAAACATTAGTGCCTGCAGTAAAGAATAATGAGAAAATCGTCATTAGCGCTTTTATAATAATCTCAACGATCATTTTTGTGATAGTAGGTAACCCGGTAAAGCTTTTGATATTCGCCGGTGCTGTCAATGGACTAATATTGCCCATTGCTTTAGCTGTTATTCTTATAGCGGCCAATAAATCCCCGCTTGTTCAGCAGTACAGACATCCTTTGCTGTTGCAGGTCATCGGGTGGATTGTTGTAGTAGCTATGACCTGGATGGGTTCTATCATGCTACAACAAAGTATCGGCAAACTATCGGGAAAAATGTAGCGGAGTAGAAAAACAAAAAAGCCTCCCGATGGGTATCGGAAAGCTTATTGTTATCATCCATCCTTGTTGTGTGTCCAATCAGCCGTTTAATATTTTTGAGCGTTGCAAATAAGTCCTTGACGGGTGATAAATGAAAAGGCAGGTTCCGTTTTTTATAGTCGTTATAATTTTTGCTGATTCTTTTTGTGGTACGGCCGGGCAACCCCAACTGCGTCCCATATACATCCCGTTGTTCGCTCTTGCTGCATCTACATAGGCAGCGCCATGTATCACAATACTCCGTGTAAGTGCTTTATCATTGTAGCCTGGATCCACCCCGTTGATGCGCAAGGACAATCCATGTTCACCGGTATAGGTATTGGCTGTTATAAAAAATCCCAAACTACTTTGCAATGATTCCGGTGTATTGGAGAATGAGTTCGCATACTCGGCACCTGAATTTTTTCCATGTGCTACATACGTATTAATGAGTAATTCACTATTCTCCACATCAATAATATATAAGCGCTTTTGTTTGGATGACTGGCTAAAGTCACAAACAGTCAGGTAATTCCGACGGGATATCATTTTCCGTTCGAGCAAGTACTGGTAACCTTTCCAGGCATACTCAAACGCTTCCTTTGATAATCCATGTTGTTCCAATTCGGCATGCATATATAATACAGCAGCAGCGCTGGTAGCTGTTATAGAAGAATCCGCAATGGTTGAAGGAGAAGCCGCCACAATACGAACAGTACTGTTAGCTGTTTGCACAGCCGGGATTATGGTAATCGATGTACACAATAATCCCACGGATATTGGAATAAGTAGGTTTCTCACTCAGGGTACGGGTTTTCTCCGAAAGCTATCTTCTTATAAGATATCCACCTTCGGTAGGATTATCAAACGTAAGGCAATGCCAAAATATTATCCAATTGTTAATAATGCAAGAAATAAATACTTGTTTTTTAATGCATTACGAACAATTACTAACAGGGTGCTTGATATTGTAAGGGAATCTACGAGCAATTATAAGTGTAACTACAAACAAGTAAAGGTTTACGAGTATATAAAGATCAATAGGCCGTGCAGCTGCAGGATAATAAAACAAATAACTATGAACAGGTAACGAAGAACTGTTTTAGTTCTCCATGATCTTATTAATATCCCGTTGCTTGGTAATAAACTCACTGGAATATATCTTCAGCAACAGCATAAACATAGAGATGAGTAGCGGTCCGAATATTAACCCAATAAAACCAAACAGGCTTAACCCGATGATCACACCAAATACCGTTGTCAGCGGGTGAACATTACCTAGTTTTTTCAGGAGTGTAAAGCGTAATACATTATCTAACGTCCCAATAATACCAAAGCCAAAGATCAGCATTGCAATGCCTTTACCGTTTTCTTCGTTGCCAAATAAAATAATAGCGATTGGAACATAGGCCAGTGCTGCTCCTACAACCGGCAACATGGCTGCAATACAGGTAACACCAAACCAGAAGAAGGGTTCTTTGATCCCTATTATTAAATACCCCACCAACGCTACTAACCCTTGTGCAAAAGCGATTAACGGAATGCCGATCGCATTGGACTTGACCATGGTATGGACCTCTTTGCTGAGTTTATCTACGTTTTCATCTCTTAGCGGGACATATTCAAAGAGAGTGTTCTCCATCTTTCGGCCGTTGGCCAGCATAAAATAGAGGATGAAGTACATAAAGAAAATAGTGGTCAGGGTATTAAAAGTGGCCCCGAGTATCTTGGGCAGGCTTTGCGTAATACCATTTCCCAGCTTATTAATATTTGCATCACTGGCGATCACCACATCAAAGCGTTGTTCCAGATCCGCTACCAGTTTTTTTAATGCTTCTGTCAGTTCTGCAGAATGCTGGATTGCATAACTCACTTTGGAGGATAGCATATTGACGAGCAGCCCTACCGGTAACAGGATAACGATAAAAGAGAACAGCATTATTAATAGGGCTGTCCAGCCCGTGCGCCATTTCTTTTTTTCGGTCAGGTAAAACATCCAGTTGTGCAAAAGAATATATAAGGTGATGGCTCCGAGAAGGGCGGGTAAAAAAGAAGCTAACTCACGAAACAGCAGCAGGCCCAGTAATAATATCAGGATAATAAAGAAGACCTGCCGTACCCGGTTCTGGCTGATGATGTCGCTCATGGATTAAAGTTAGTGAAAATAGTGAGTGGGGCTTGGCTATCGGCTAGTGGGTGAATTCGTGGCTACGTTAGGGTTTTCCTAATAAAAGAAAAAAATGATTGTTCTTCATCGGATTAAACACCTGCATTAAAGAACAATCATCTTTCTATTGTGCTCTTACTATAGCACGTCAACCATAATCTATAAATACTAGACCTTCACTTTCTTCCACTTTCCCTTCTTAAAATAATACCAGGCAGCGATGGCAATGACTGACTCCGCTACAGGTATTGCTATAAAAGCACCCACGGGGCCAAGACCAAATGTTTTGGCAAGCAAATAGCCCAGCGGTATCTGGAAAAGCCAGAAGCCGGCAAAGTTGATCCAGGTGGGTGTTTTAGTATCACCCGCACCATTCAGCGCCTGGATCATAACCATTCCAATTCCATAAAAGATATAGCCGCTGCCAATTATCTGTAAGGACAATACGCCAAAACGATGCACTTCCGGTTCGCTGGTAAATATGCTGATGATCGGCGATGCAAACAGGAGGAAGAGCAACATAACCCCGGCCATGAAAATGGCATTGTACTTCATCGTCAGGAATACACTTTTTTCTGCCCGGCCCGGTTCTTTTGCACCAAGATTTTGTCCCACCAGGGTGGCCGCTGCATTACTCAATCCCCAGGCAGGCAGGATAAAGAATACCACGTTGCGGATTGCTACCTGATAGCCGGCACTGGCATCTGTTCCACCCGTATGTGATACCAGTGCTGCCAATACGATCCAGCTGCCCGACTGAATAACAAATTGCAGTGTTGCAGGCCAGGCCACTTCGAATATGGTTTTGATCACCGGCGGGTCCCATTTAAAATGCCAGCCTTTTATTTTAATAGTGCCCTTGCCTTTGAATAAATGATAACACTGATACAGCACACCGGTACTACGGCCAATAACGGTAGCAATGGCAGCACCGGTTAATCCAAGCTCGGGGAATGGTCCATAGCCATTGATCAGCATCGGGCATAAAAAGATATTGATCAGGCTGGCGATCCATAAGCTTTTCATGGCCATGGCCGCATCACCCGCACCACGAAATATACCATTGATCAGGAAGAGCAAAATAATGGCCAGGCTTCCACCCAGCATAATGCGGGTAAAGGGAGTGCCCTCTTTTATTACGGTGGCTGACGCACCCATCAGTCGAAGGATATCGGCTGCAAAAATGATCCCGATAATACTAATGACTACTGTAGTGATCAATGCTATCAGCAAGGATTGCATGCCCGCATGAGCCGCCCCATCGGGATCTTTTTCACCAATCCTTCGGGACACTACCGCTGTGGCAGCTGTGCTCAGGCCGATCGCAATGGAATACACGATCGTAATAGCTGACTCTGTAAGACCTACGGTCGCAATCGCATTGGCTCCAAGCTTGCCGACAAAAAACATATCCACGACGGCAAATACCGATTCAAGACTTAGTTCAAGGATCATCGGAATAGCCAGTAATACGATGGCACCCCGTATGCTGCCCTGTGTATAGTCGTGTTCGCCACCTTTCAGCGATTGTTTGATTAAGGCCCAAAAATGCGTTCGTTTGTTGTTATATGTTGGTTCTGACATGATTGATAATTGTTGTTACCCCCTGCATTCGGGGTATGGAATTGAAAATAAATAATAATGTACTGATGAAAAGCAACGAAATGTTGCTATTGTATAAACGGTCTGTAAGAATCAGGTTCTTTGAATGGGGGCGAACCTTAGTAAGACTTCATATTCGTTGCTTAAAGAAGAGCCAAGGTAAAAGAATTTTCTGAAATTTTCTACTGCGTTAAGGGTTGTTTACTTCGTTCTCAGTAAATGGCTGGGATTCTCATTTAAAAAAGATACCTGGAGACGACAAGGTATCTTCTCTTTACTTTTTTATTGACAAATTCATTTTCCGGCATGCTCGCAAACGCCTGGGCCTGTGACGTGTTACCGCGTCGAAGGGGTTCATTATCACCGTTTACCACGGGTGGCGGAGAAGAAGTAATTATGTATTCTGATTTCATTTTGCGGCACGCAATAAATAAGAGGGCTCCGAAGACTCAGGGTACAGGTCGCTTCAAGCCGGATAAATAGGAGTTTGAAAACAAGTAAAATGTATGAAGAGGCCTTGATTCCTGTCTCCACGAACCAACAAAGGGGCATGCACCAAAAAAAATTATCCACAATGGGTGCAGATAGCCTTTCCGTTTTTTTTATATGAGGTTTCAGGTGTATCATTGAAAATCAACTCACCCTGTTTTCCCCCCACTCTCTGAAAGCTGCTAAACCTTCCTGTATTTAGTTACCAGTAAATCAATTTATGCGAACCAAATTCCTGCATGCAGTCTGTGGACTTATCTTTTTAGCTTTTATAGTTGGTAGTTGCACTTCGCAACGAAAAACCGGTTGTGTTCCCGAAAAAATAAGAAAGGATATAAAGTTCAAAGGGTTTCTTTGATAAACTTACTTGTACCAGTACACGTAATGAATTGGATGCCGTTGCATGAAGATTAGCAACAGGGTCTCAATGAATTCATTTATCTCTTCAACTATCATTTTAGATCAGATGGTGGTGAAATACAAACACCAACATTTAGATTTGGCTTCAGCCTCTTCGCAGCAGGCAGGGGCCTTGCAACTTCTCACAATCACCAGCAATCCAAAAACAATTGTCAAGCAGGTATATAATTACCTGTCAAGACAAAAAGAAAATAAAGAAAAACTCAACAAACTGTTCCTAAAAACATAAATGCTTATCCGTAGTTTGCAACTAAGAACAAATCCAATATATTTTGTTAGCTCCCCACCGCTATTTCATCCTCAACAAACCCTACAACATGGTCTCCCAATTTGTCAGCACCCATGTGGTCAACTTATTGGGTGATATCGGTTTTAATTTTCCTGCAGGCATACATGCCATAGGCCGTTTGGATAATCTTTCCGAAGGATTATTGATCTTAACCACCAACAGGAAAATAACCCGTTTACTATTTGAAGCAAAGATACCGCACAAAAGAACCTACCTGGTACTCGTTAATCATATCGTTACCGAAGAAAAACTCCAATTACTCAGGGAAGGAACATCCTTCCGTATACGAGGTGGCGACTATTATACTTCCGCTCCCTGCGAAGTAGAGATTGTAAGAGAACCGGGGATATCTTTTCAATCGCCTTATATCATGACGGGTCATATTTTCTACACCTGGCTACATATCACCCTCACCGAAGGTAAGTATCACCAGGTACGCAAAATGATGGCGGCAATCCATCATCGCTGTAAACGGCTGATCAGGGTAAGTATTGAAGACCTTACACTGGGTGATTTACAACCTGGTTGTGTCAGGGAGGTAGCCGAAAATGATTTTTTTAAACTGCTTAAAATAAAAAACTGACCGGGAATCAATTATGTGGTACCAGTTCCTGAATATCTTCTTCTTCGTTTTTTATACTTTATATTATATCAACTCAGCTTTTCATCGCATAGGTTGTAAGCAACAGTAAACTGTCTGACTTTGCTTCGATGGAATGAGGGATACCGGGATGAAAAACCATGAGTTGACTTTCTTCCATATCTCCATCTTGTTCTTGTGTTTCTATTCGAATGTTGCCCTGCAGGACCTGGACTACTAAAAAACCATCCACCACATTGTCTTTACTGACTGCTGATTCTTTTAATGCGGTAAGGACAATCGTCATAATCGCGGATTTAAACACCGTAATTGCATTCCGGTCGTTTTTTTCCCAGGCTGCTTCATCTTTAACCTGGTTAGTAAAAGCACCGAGGTCGGCAAATACATAAGGGGCATCAATTATCCTATTGCCCAATGGACGGTTAAGGGTAGCTTCATTACGTTTTATTTCCATAGCACTTATTTATGTTGTGGTGATAAAAACAAATTTTATTTGCTGCTGTCTGTTAAGTAAGACATCCTGATTTTAATTAGAATCGGCTGACCAAATCCGAGCAAGAGACAGCAGCATAAAAACCCAACTAAATGTTTTTATCTTCTTTCCCATGAGCCTTTTGAGCAGCAACTTCCTCATTGTCTTCTTTTTTAGTATAAAGAGATAGGTCAAAATTTAGGCCGTTCTTTATTTGCTAAAACCAACCGTTTTTTAAAACTGTTGGAAAGCTTCTATTGAGTAGTTTTTTATATAGGAGCATAAAAAAGAGGGGAAAAGTTTCTACATAGCGGTAAGTAAAATTCCCTCCTTCTGATGAATAATGACATTTGTTTACCATTTTTTTCGGCTGTTAAATTTTTACAATCTTCACCGATTTAAGAGGAGCTAATATAATTTTTCCATCTGGTAACTCAGCTATATAACCTTCTGCGCTAAGACCAAGCGGCAACAGTACTGTATTGGCTGTAACTGTTTCTTCTGTTTTTGTTTTTATAGCATGTATAACAGCCAACTGACGGGGAATATTTTTTGCAACAGGGCCTGCTGCTTTTTTCACTGTTTTATTTACATACGGTAAAGGATCAATGGCACCACCAAAACTATAAATACCAAAATGAAGATGGGGTGATGTAGCTTTTGCATTACCGGTATTGCCAATAAGCCCCAGCGTATCTCCTTTTTTTACTTCCTGGCCTTCCTGTACCAGTTGTTTATCAAGGTGAGCATAATAAAGACTGAGGTTGCGGCCGGCTACTTTCAGGTTCACAGTTTTACCGCCCAATCCTCCATCATTTACACGGGAGATATAACCATCTGCTGCTGCAATAGCGGGAGTAAGTTTTGCTGCGAAAATATCAATGCCTTCATGACTGCGTATACCACCATCACGGGAATCACCCCATACACTACCTACTCTTGCTTTTTCACCTGCAACAGGAAAGCCAAGGGATGGACCCACTGAAACAGCAAGCCTGTATTCACCGCTTTGTTCCAGCGCCGGTTGCAGACGAAGAATATATACCCCGCTTTGTTCTGCATCAAACCCAAAAAAAGAACTGGCTGTATCTGCGGCTACCAAATGCGAAACACCAGTCACTTCTTCTTTATATACATCAGCATAAAGAGTAATACCTGATGTACCAGCTTTTAGCAAATCAAAATTGATTCGTTCTCCCTGTTTGGCCGTAAACGCTAAGGCAAGGGCCCGGGGCTTACCAGCAGGAAAATTTCCCAAAAGGCTATAAGGTAGCTTTATAGGTTGTGCAGCTGTTAACACATTTTTAGAAACTTCCAGCCACTGTTTACCATCGGGGTTGTTATCTACTTTATCTGCGTAGGTTTCATGGGGTGTTTTCTTGCTGCCAAATAGTTTGCTGCTGCTGCTGTTACATGCGATAAAGGATCCTGTTGAGAGCAAGAGGAAAAAAAGGTTTTTGATAGACATAGGCTGCCTTACAGGCAAAGAACAAACCGGGAATAGTGAAGAAAAGATTAAGATTTAATTGCCTTTGGCTAATCGGTGCTTTATCAAAGCAATAACAAAGCAGAATTATTTATATTTATACAAACATTTCCATGCTTAAACGAGCCTTATTATTTCTTTGCCTTGCTGTCAACAGTAGTCTCTTCGCTCAGGAAGAAAGTTTTCTCCGCTATATCAAAGCCTCCCCTGCAGATACCCTGCTTCCTGTTGCCACGACTGTGAAAGAGCAACTTCAAAAAGAAATGAGGCCCTTAAAAAAAGCATCACAAAACTCCCGGCTGCGATTGGTATTAATAGGTGGAAATAAAGAAGCCGGCGCCACGGTGAGTCGCTGGTTAGCCGCTAAAAAAAACCAGGATTTATATTTGGTTAGTTCTGGAGCGATGATTACTAAGTTCATCGGGGAAACGGAAAAAAACCTTCAACTGCTTTTCGACAAGGCGACAGCAACCAACGCTATTTTGTTTTTTGATGAAGCGGATGCCCTTTTTGGTGAGTCGAGCACTCCAGGCAGTAATGAAACTAACTCTACAATTATTTATTGGGTAAAACGAATGAATGAGTACAAGGGAACAGTACTCATTGCCTGCTCAGGGAAAGCCTGCCTGGCGGAATTTGGGAAACAAAAATTTACCAGTATACAGGTGGCTGCCTCAATGGAGACGCAATAAGCACTGGCGTCTTATAGCTTATTTAAGTGTTACCTTTCCCCTAACAATCTTTTTGACTATGGATAATTCAAAAGATCTCCGCCTCGCCGTATTGATCGACGCCGATAATATTCCTTACAGGCTTATCGCCGGCATACTGGAAGAAATTGCGAAATACGGTTCTCCTACTTTTAAACGGATCTATGCGGACTGGACAAAACCCCATGTGACAGGATGGAAAACGGTGTTGCTGGATCATGCTATTACGCCGGTCCAACAATATAGTTATACAACTGGTAAGAATTCCTCTGACTCTGCCCTGATCATTGATGCTATGGATATTTTATATACCGGCCGGGTAGATGGTTTTTGCGTAGTGAGCAGTGACAGCGATTTTACCCGGCTGGCAACCCGGCTACGGGAAGCAGGGATGAAAGTATTTGGTATGGGGGAACAAAAAACACCATCGGCTTTCCGGGCAGCCTGTGATAAATTTATTTACATCGAAATACTGGAACAACCGGAAGCAGCAGGTACTAAAAGCATCAAACTATCCGAGCTGCGAAAAAAAGAGAAAGTGATCAGCAAGGCAGATAAGAATCTGGAAAGTCTGATTACTTCAAGTATCAACGATGTTGCCGATGAGAATGGGTGGGCTTTCCTGGGAGAGCTCGGCAATTTATTACTAAAGAAACGTCCTGATTTTGATCCGCGAAATTACGGCTTTGAAAAACTATTACTCCTGATCAGGAGTCTCGGCCGTTTTGAAATAGATGAAAGAGATACCGGCCGGAAAAATGTAAAATTGGTTTATATAAGGGCCAAATAAATTTCTGTCTGGCACTGTCTCCGTTTCAATTTACTTTTTCCAAGGGTCGTTAAAATAAATTTCGTACAGAGGATAAAGAGAGAATGAGTTGAGGCTGTCTCCTAAGTCGTCATTGCGAATGAAATGAAGCAATCTGAAAGAATTCATCAATTTGATGTTCAATAGATTACTTCGGTCGTTCCTCCCTCGTAATGACGTTTAACGACTTAGGAGACAGTCTCCTGCTTTTTTTTGGCTTCACTATTTCTATTCACCTTTCCTCTTTAAGCGCTCGGCGAGGCCTCTACGATTCTCCTAAAAACTAATTTCAAACTGCGATAATCTCTCTTGCCTTATTATACTGTTTACGACACAACAACCCTATTAATTAAAGTCCTGTTTTTCAGACAGGGTTTCTCTTCTTTTAGCACCCTTCAATCGCCGTTAAGGTATTTCCAATGGCTGCTTGTTAAAAGAGGAAATTAAAATTCTCCTTTAAAAACAGATAGTTAGACAATAACATGACAAGCCTGTTAACAATTTCCGTATTCTGGCACCATTTATGAAAACAGGGGGTTGTAGGAAACCAATTGATCACTTTAAAAATTACTGGTATGAAAAAGACTACTTTATTTATTACCTCAGCTATCGCTGCTCTGTTTTTCTTTGCAGCTTGTAAAAATAACCAGGCATCCGCACCGGGTGCTTCTACCGATACAACAGGATTTGCTCAGTTCCAGCAATGGCAGGCAATGAATGCTGAACAGGAAGCTATAGAAGCTGCTGCTGCACAACAAAGCACAAAAAGAAGTACTAATAAGAATTCTAATTCAGGAACGATGAACTCTTCAACAACCAATGAAGCAAAATCAACAAAGAAAAAAGGTTGGAGTAAAGCTGCCAAGTATGCCGTTATCGGTGGTGCTGGTGGTGCGGTAACAGGTGCGATTATTAATAAGAAAGACCGGGTGAAAGGTGCCGTTATCGGTGGTGTGGTGCTGGGTGCTGGTGGATATATCTTTGGCCGCTCACAGGATAAGAAAGATGGTCGTTACTAAAGAGACTGAAAAACTCACGCATATTTTAAACATAAACGGAGAATGAAAACGAGGAAGCAGTCCCGGCGGGTATATCGCCGGGATTTTTTGTGCGTCAGGCACGTATATCAGCTATAGGGTGCAAGTCCCGAATACGCTTTACAGTAGGGAGTATTAGCCAATAGCAAGGGTGTCCATCGTGA
>JAWXCO010000121.1:0-17935 GCA_034408705.1 Bacteroidota bacterium | reverse complement strand
ATAAAAACTAATATGCCGGTAGCAAAGAGCGGATATCTGTATATTTATGTAAGCAATGCTACCCCCGACAGGGATGTGTTCTTTGACAATCTGCAGGTGTCGCATATAAGAGGGCAGATGCTGGAAGAGACGCACTATTATCCGTTCGGATTCTATTATTCCGCCGCTCTATTTAGCGGGCATTGATCATTATCTTTTCGGTATCGACCGTTCCGCTTGCCTGGTTCAATGATCGAATTGTGTACAGACCCGGTGTAAGGCCGGTGATGAACAATGAATTATTTTGGTAAGGGCTCCATTGTTTCACAGTTCTTCCGGTCATATCCATTAAGCTGATAGCACGCGGAGTAGCATTGGCAAAAAGAACAGTCAGTTTACCATCCATACTTGGATTAGGAAACAGGAGAATGGCTGCACCCTGTTGATCTCCGGGTACCGCTCTAATTTCACTGTATTTAAAATTGCCATCCAGGTCAGTTTGTTTGATGCGGTATTGTGAAATGCCTTTATTATTGTTCAGGTCCGTGAACTGGTAGCTCAACCGGCTGTTGCTGTTACCATTGGCTGTTTGCGAAGTAATAAAGCTTACCCGCTCCCAGCTATTGACATTGGTCATCCGCTCCAGGCCAAAGCCCTTGTTATTGATTTCCGTTACCGTTTCCCATTTCAGCAATACGGTATTCGATGTGCTGCGGGTTGCACTAAAAGAAGCAAATAGAACGGGCAGAGTAGAACCACCACCGGATTTAATGATAGGTGTACAGGATTGGCCTGTACAGGAACCGTTTGTATAGGGGGTGATCGTTGCTTCAACAATACTCAGGGGACAGGCAGTGAACTGTGGTGATACATAACTTATTTGTTCATCGACATGATCCGAAGCGTCAATGCAGGTGTTCAGTACCTCGGCACTATTTACTTTTACGGTCAGGTTGATACTTTTACTACCCGCAGATGGATTCGAAAAAACAAAACTTATGGTCTTTTGGCAGGGAGTAAGCATATCATCCACGATCTGGAATGTGTTCTTGATCAGGACAGGACAGTCAGACTGTGCGCGAAGATTGGAAGAATGGTAAAGTGGAAGGCTGGTTAAAAGGAGTAGAATTCCTCTATGCATAGTGGTTCGGTTTAGTTCTCTTAGGTTTAGATTCGGGCCATCACAAGCTCCAGGGCTGAGCTGAGAATGAGTTGTAAAATTAGCAGCTATTTTTTAGGAATGCAAGCTTTTAGGAAGAAATACGGGTAAACACTCTATTTTAAAAAAACCTAATGAGTGGGTGACAGTCCCTAATTATTGGTAAATCGAAACAGTTGTCGGTATTTAACCGGCTTTTTCCTTAACATCAATTTCGTTAGTTTTATCCTGCCGGATTGCCGGCAACTTAATTTTTTATTGTGGAGCAGCTTCCTGATTTAGCCCAGCCGGGGTGGTTTTTACTGGCAGCCTTTATTGTTTATGTTGTAGTAGTAGGGCGGTATTTTCTATTGTCTGGCATATTTTACGCAGTCTTTTATGTGTGGCAGCGGGACAAATGGAAAAGCCGGAAGATTAATCAACGGGAATATAATCCCGGCCAGTTTAAAAAGGAGATTATCCGGAGCAATATCACCGCTATCTTATTTGGTATTTCCGGCGCAGTATTATTATTACTCTGGCAAAAAGGATATACCCGGCTATATGAGGACATACATGCCTACCCCTTGTGGTGGCTGCCAGTCAGTTTATTAACTGCATTAATCTTGCAGGAAACCTATTATTACTGGCTCCACCGCTGGATGCATATCCCCAAAGTGTTCCGTCTCGTACACAAATGGCATCATGAAAGTCATATTGCTTCTCCCTGGACGGCTTTTTCCTTTCACCCTCTGGAAGGATTGATACAGGCCATATTTCTGCCGCTTCTTCTTTTATTTCTGCCGATGAATTTATTTGTACTGGTCATTATGCTCACCATTATGTCGGTCAGCAGTGTGATAAATCACCTCGATATTGAAGTCTATCCCAAATGGTTTGCAAAAAATTTTTTGACCCGCTCCATTATCGGAGCCACGCATCATTCGCTGCACCATAAACAATACAAATACAATTTTGGTCTATACTTCACCTGGTGGGACCGGCTAACCAAAACTGAAAGCCCTGTTTATGATGAGCTTTTTGAAGAGAAGACAAAGAAATAATCCTGCTCCTTAATTCCGGTAAATAGCGATCGAAGAAGCTTTATCATTCCATCCCGATAGACTAAACCCGCTCTTAGTGGCATTGATCGTATAGGTCTTGCCGCCAAAATTTTCAAACTCATACAGCACCACACGGTAACCCGGTGGCAGGAATAAAGAGCTCAGGTTATTATCAATAAAACCTGCCTGTTCCATCGTACTGTACGTACCAGGCAGTACCGAAGACGAAAGCCCCTTGAAATTAGCATCTGTATAAAGGATCACCCGTTGATTTGTTTGCGGGTAGTCCGGATACTGCGGATACTGCGGATACTGCGGATATTGAGGATTATTATAGCCGCCGTTATTATCTTCTATAATCAGGGATCCAATGCGGTTGTTCAGTGTAGCGGAGAGGCAACTGGTATTCTCATTAATAATATAGGAAGTGCCGGCGAGATTTTCATTATTGATAAAGACCCGGGCTTTTAAATTCGAGGGGACCTCGATGGAAGAGATATCGTATTTGAGCAGGCCTAATTTATCTCCGGAATAATAACCAGGAGCCAGCCGTAAACTATTGCCATCATAACTGCAGTTCGCATATACGGTAGCGTAAGAACCGTTATTGCCATTACCGGGATAATTGGGCTGGTAGAAATTACTACTTTTATATTCGATCACGACAGACCTGATCTTATCGTTGTAGGAACTACTCAGGCAACTTTGGCCTGCATCAAAATTGACCCCATAACCGGATGCGTTGTCATTGTTGGTGTACACTTTCAACCGGAGATTGCCATAAATAGAAAAGGAGGAGATATTTAATCGAAGTGAACCCAGCTGGTTGCCGGAATAAGTGCCCGGGCGTAAACTTTTGGAATAGCCCCTTGAATAGCAATCGTTATAAAAAGTGATATAATCGTTGTTATTATTACCGGGCCGGTCATAATTATTATCATACAGGCTTTCCACCACCATCGAAGATGTGTTGTCATTCCAGCCGTCGGTGAGGCAGGCGACACTGGAGGTATAGGTAATGGATCTTCCTTTATAATCATCATGTTCGTAGAGGGTAACGCTCATCCCATTGGGTACCTGCAGGGCAGAAATCTTATCATTACCCACCTGCAATTGATAACTTTTGTAGGAGCCAGGGGTGAGGTAGGCTTTTTTGCCACCGTAATTGCATTGGTCAAATAAGCCGATATTATTCTGTGCCGTTAAAGTGCCATATACAAATAACAGTAAGGCAGGGACTAGTATTTTCTTGGTCATATAAGAGGTTTAATGGTTGTGTGAGGAAGTTAGAATATTTTCCTTATTTGTCCGGGAAGCTCACACATTCTTTCAGCTCTTTTTCAGTATATGCCATTTTATACTGTTGCAGTATTTCATCCGGCACACCGTTCCATTGAGTGGGCTTATTACCAGCATAGCCCAGATCTTTTACCCCGATCTCGGAAGTATAAAAACCAGAGGCCGTCAGGTCCCGCATCAGGCTGAAAAATTTGACACCCTGGCTCATCTCAGCTTTCGCTTTTTTAGGATAGGCGATCATATCTACCAGTTCAATTTGCTGTGCGGAAGTGCAATCTCTGAATGATTTTTCATGCCGCTTCAGGCATTGCAGGTCGAGCCAGCGAAGTCCCCCCTTCATGGGCACCTGGTGCTGGGGCATATCCTTTACGATGAACTCAATGAAGTCTGGCACTTTGGCCTCCGAGGCGCTTCCGCTGACCTCATCTTTTGGAATTATGATGTCGGCCAGTACAGCAATGGTTGCAAATTCATGCTCCGTAAAGAATTTTTCTTTAGCCAGTATGCTTTTTTCATACTTCAGCTCATCCGGACTCCGGTCCAGGTTGAATTTAGGTTCATCCGCTGCGACACTTGCTTTCTTGGCATCAGTTTTACAACCGGCAATAGCAATAGGAGCGGCCAAGGCCCCGGTAACGATGAGTTTTAACGATTTGCGTCTATCCATAAAAGATACCCCCAACCCCCTAAAGCGGGCTACAGACTCTGCTATCGCAGAGCCGATTATTAGTTTTTAAATGTTTTTTGTGCACGATCAATTCCGTTATACTTTTAATGACATTTTCCGATTGTTGCATTACCTGTTTGTTTGTAAACCTGATGACTGTGTATCCCCATTGTACCAGCTCTTTTTGTCTTACTTCATTAGCTTTCTTCGCTTCTATTGTGTTATGTAAAGATCCGTCTACTTCAACAACCAATTTTGCTTTATGGTAATAGAAATCTGCAATATATATTCCAATAGGGTGTTGCCTTCGAAACTTAAATCCATTTATTCCCTTTCGTAAGTGCATCCACAAATTCATTTCTGTTGCTGTCATATTCCCTCTCAGCTGCTTTGCATTCTCAAAAATAAAAGGCAAAGCTCCCTCAAACATTCCTCCGGTCTTATATGGGTTTTTTCCAGGCATTTTATACTACACTTTTAAGTTAAGACTACTTAAAGTCTTTTGAAAAATTTTAGATTTCGGATAGTGTATGGTTAATTAGTTAATGACAGTTTAAGCTTTCAGACTATAAAGCCCCTTCAGGGGTTTGGGTCTATAGATGTTGTTTTTTCATCTCCTCAATTATATATTCACTGGCTCTCATACTTAATGCCAGAATCGTCCAGGTAATATTTTTATCAGCCTGGCTCACAAATTGACCGCCATCCACACAAAATAAATTTTTACAATCATGGGCCTGGCTCCATTTATTGAGGGCTGATTTTTTGGGATCATTACCCATGCGTACGGTGCCGGCTTCATGGATGATCTCGCCAGGCTTGCTTAAGCCCCAGTTGTTTTTCTCATCATCATCGCCACCCCAGGTGATTACGGCTCCCATATTATGCATCACCTCTTTAAAAGTTTCTTTCATGTGCTTCGCCTGTTTTATTTCATGGTCGGTCCATTTTACATTGAACTTTAAAACAGGGATACCAAATTTGTCTATCATATTCGGATCAATAGCACAATAATTCGTTTCGATCGGGATAGCTTCACCCCGGCCAGCCATACCCACCCCGCAGCCATAGAAAAACCGGTAGTCTTCTTTTAAGGAAGCTCCATAGCCACCACCTTCTTTTTCTTTTCCTTTGACCACATATTTACCGTTCATGTTTTCAATACCCCAACTAAAACCATACGATGGCTGGCTTTGCCCACCCCAGTATTCCACATGGTAACCTCTTGGGAAATCTAATTTTTTATTATCCAGCCACCAGGGCGAATAAATATGCATACCACCTACACCATCTTCATTGTAGCGTTTGCGGTCGAAGAGTTGGGGAAGAATACCACCCAATGCAGCACCGGTAGAATCATGTAAATATTTTCCTACCACATCGCTACTATTGGCTAACCCATTTGGGTGCCGGGCTGATTTTGAATTGAGCAGCAAGCGGGCACTTTCACAGGCACTGGCTGCCACGATCACTACCTTGCCTTCCACCTGGTACTCCATCATATCATCTTTACTGATATACGAAACACCGGTCGCCAATCCTTCCGTGTTCGTCAGCACTTCCCTCGCCATGGCATTGGCCACCACATCAATATTACCCGTCTTCATCGCCGGGTATATCAATACATTGGGAGAAGAGAAATCCGCCTTGGCCATACTGCAATTGCGGTTACATTGCCCGCAAAAAAAACAGGCACCACGGTCATCATTTAATTTTTCTGTCAGTATCGAAAGCCTGGAGGGGATGACTTTGACTCCAGCCTGGGTAGCTGCATTCTTGATAAAGAGTTCATGCAATCTTGGTTTGGGTGGTTTAAGGAAATAACCATCGGGATCATTTTCCAATCCTTCATTCGTACCAAATATCCCAATCAGTTTATCGACCCGGTCATAAAAAGGTTTTACATCTTCATACCCGATGGGCCAGTCATCACCGAGGCCATCAATACTTTTACGTTTAAAATCCTTGGGACCAAAACGGAGGGATATCCGTCCCCAGTGATTGGTACGGCCACCAAGCATGCGGGCCCGCCACCATGACCAATCCGTTCCTTTTTCCTTGGTGAATGGTTCTCCTTCCAGCTCCCAACCCCCATAGCAGGCGTCGAAGTCACCAAAGGGCCGCAGTTTGGTACTGGCACCACGGCGGGGGCTATCCCAGGGATTTTTTAGTTGGGTTACATTTTTTTGCGGATCATACATATAACCCGCTTCGATGATGCAAACTTTTAATCCAGCATTAGCGAGTATATAAGCAGCCATGCCACCACCGGCACCGGAACCCACTATAATGACATCGTATTTTTTGGCTTGTTTTTTTACCTGGAGGTCTCCCATAAAGAAGTTATGTCGTTTTGTAAATGAAACAACAATTTACAGCAAACATCGGCATATGCCAAAACATGGATAATTGGTCGGGAAGACAGGAATTGCCAGGCGACAGCATCAGCTACTGCTACCGGCTGCACGGTATATTTTAGCAGTCAAATACCCGTTATCTTTAGCAATAAATTCATCACTAAATGAAGAAGTGGGTTATGTTCCTGGCATGGATCTTTCAATTGTTTTCCGGCAAAGCGCAAACAACGGATTTCAGTAAATACCCAATTTATACCGGTACTGATTTAGGGTTGAGCTATACGCCCACCCAATCTGTTTTTAAGATTTGGGCTCCTTCGGCGATCAATGTTCACCTGTTAATGTATAAGTCGGGCGATAGCATGGAATTGCCAGTTAAGCATTATATGTTACCCGGGGCAAAGGGCACCTGGTCTGTTACAGTGAAAGGAGATCAGCAGGGAAAATTTTATGTATTCAAAGTGTTTTCAAAAAAAGAAGGAACGACTGGTGTATGGCTGGATGAAGTACCTGATCCTTATGCCAAAGCAGTAGGAGTTAACGGGAAAAGAGCTATGGTCATTGACCTGAAAAAAACCAACCCGGCTGGCTGGGAAAAAGATAAAAGCCCTGCCTTTAAAAATAAAACAGATGCGCTTATCTACGAACTGCATATAAGGGATGCAAGTATTTCTCCCAGTTCCGGGATAAACCACAAAGGAAAATTTTTAGGACTCACAGAAACCGGTACCAAAAATGCAAAGGGTCTGTCTACTGGTCTTGATCATATCAAAGAACTGGGTGTTACCCATGTACATTTATTACCGTTGTATGATTTTAATTCTGTAGATGAAAAAAATCCGGATGCAAAATATAACTGGGGCTATGACCCACTGAATTATAATGTACCGGAAGGTTCTTATTCCACGAATCCTTATGATGGCATAACACGGATCAAAGAATTCAAACAGCTGGTAAAAATCTTTCATGAAAATGGATTGCGGGTAGTGATGGATGTCGTGTATAATCATACCGCTTTAACGGAGACGTCTAATTTTAATCAACTGGTACCTGACTATTACTATCGCCAAACAGCAGACGGAAAATTTTCCAATGCTACCGCCTGCGGCAATGAAACAGCCAGTGAAAGACCCATGTTCCGGAAGTTCATGCTGGAGTCCATGTTATATTGGGTAAAGGAATACCATGTGGATGGTTTCCGAGTGGACCTGATGGGCGTACATGATATTGCTACCATGAACCTAATTTCCAAAGAACTACACAAGATCAAACCGGAAATATTATTATATGGGGAAGGCTGGACGGCTGGTGCCTCCCCGTTGCCGGATTCGTTGCGGGCTATCAAGGCCAATGCCGCCAAACTTGATCGCATTGCTGTCTTTAGTGATGATATCCGGGATGGAATAAAAGGAAGTGTATTTGACCATACTGATAAAGGCTTTGCCAGTGGCAAACCGGGAATGGAACCAAGTATACAATTTGGTATCGTGGCCAGTTGTAAACATCCGCAGGTGGACTACAGCAAAGTCAATTATTCGAAAGCTCCTTATTCGGCGCAGCCTTTTCAAACGATCAGCTATTGTGAATGTCACGACAATCATGTGCTTTGGGATAAATTAAAGATATCGGCAGTGGGTGCTACTGAAGAAGAAAGAATAAATATGCAGCAACTGGCTTTGTCCATCGTGCTTACTTCACAAGGCATCAGTTTCCTTCATGCTGGTACAGAGTTTCTTCGGAGTAAAAAGGGTGTGGAGAATTCTTATGATTCGCCGGATAGTATCAATGCCATTGACTGGAATTTAAAAACAAAAAATAAGGAATCGTTTGATTATGTAAAAGCCCTGATAAAGCTTCGCAAAGAGCACCCGGCTTTCCGGATGACCAGCGCTAAGGAAATAGCGACCAATATCCGGTTTATGGAGAACCTGCCCAAAGGGGTAGTCGGGTATACGATCAATGGAACAGCTGTCAAGGATCCATGGAAAAACATCATGGTGATCTTCAATGGCACGGGGGAATCGCAAAAGATTAACTGGCCAACGGCCCAATGGGACTTCTTTGATGCAGATAGTGAAAAGATCAAGGTGTCATTGCCAGCAACAAGTGGTACAACTGTAACGGGGTATAGTTGTATTATTGCTTACCAGTAAAAAAATGATAAAATGAAAACCATTCTTTTTGTAGGCGGCCTGTTTTTCTCTTTGGCATCCTTTGCTCAAAAAGGCGATGAGTTACTGGTCTATTCAATGAAAGGAACGGCATCGGTGATCGAAGACAAAAAGGAATCCAAATTAAAGATCGGCAAAGTGCTGAAACCTGGTTCCGTTATCAAAACACAACCACAGGCCAAATTAACCCTGGTTTGCAAACAGGGTAAAGCCCTGTCTGTGACCAAAGCCGGAACCTTCCCGGTTACAAAATGGAAAGACTCCTGCTATAGCAGTTCTGCACTTACTTCAGTTACAACAAAATATTTTCGGTATATCTGGGACCAGCTCTATGTACGAAGCGACGATTATAAAAATCAGCACAACGATAACAACGTTGGTGCTGTGGAAAGGGATGATGCACCCGTACGAGGCGATAAATTATTGGAAATTGAGTTTGTTGAAGGAATGGACAGCATCAATTATGCCGGTGGAAGTTTTCGTTTGTCCTGGGAAACCAGTATACCCTACACAGGCCGGTATAATTTTTTATTGATCGATAAGCAGAATGGTAAAACAGTATATGAAGATAGTGTCACCGGTAAAACGCAGCAACTGGACTCACTGGTAAAATATATGAAAGCAGGCAGGACCTATTATTGGTACCTGGCTACTCCAAGTACGGGGATCAGCCAGGGGGGGGTGATAAAATATATTCTCCTCAGAAGAGTTAATCAGCAAGTGGGGAAATTGCAAAAGTCGGTCAATGTGCCGGAAGGCCAGGCCGCGCAATATTTCCGGATCGCTTACCTGCTGGAGCAGACCTGTTACCCGGCTGATGCACTTAGATACTATCAAAAAGCGGTAACGGCAGCACCCGAAGAAGCAATCTACCAGGATAAACTTTCGGAATTTAAAAAGATATTCCAGCTTGAGACACGCTAAACACATTCTTTTATAAGAGGCTATGTGTTTCTTTCTATTGTGTACTATGGGCCTATGTGGTTAAATCCTTGTCTTGTTAAACATCCCGGTCGCCATTATTTTACAAGGAGAACCCCAAGCTCACCCCGCCCCAGCGATGTGTTTTACCTGTACGAAATTCCTTACTAAGATAAGACTGGTGATAGCTGAAGAACAGTTTGCGGAAATGCAATTCTACTCCCGCATCTGCCTGGAAGGTGATCCGGGATACATCGCCGGATGAAATGGTATACGGGCTTTTCCGATTAAAGAGACCGCCTTGCATTGTTGCATCATATCCAATTACATTGACGCGGCTTTGACCATATAAATAATATTGTACCTTCTTTTTATTTATTCCTGAATAAGGATCATTAAAATGACCGGCCATAAAATTAATCCCTGCACCCAGGCGGTCATGCAAGGTGCCTGCCCTCATTTCTCCTTCCACATTCAGCAGGAAAGCATTGCTGGCGAATAACTTTTTTTCCATGTTCAGTTGGTAGTTCAGTATGATATCATTTTTTACCTGGTGTTGCCAGCCTTTAGGTATTTTATTACCTGTCCACCGGTGAATATTAGTTTGTATCTCTTCTCCCAATGCAGCCGTACCAATAACTCCGAGACTTAAGGCACTGGCTAGCCGCTTATGTTTTACTGGATCGGTGGAAATAACAAACAATTTCAGTGACATACTACCTTCAAAAGGCCGGTCACCATATAATATGGTGTTACTGATAGTGCTGGTAGGAGTGTAGCCGAATAAATTAAAGGTCAACCCTGCTTTCACCTGACTTTTGGGAATTTTAATCAATAATCCTGATAACGGAGTGTTCTTCAGTGCCGGGTGTACATATTCGAGGGTGATGCCTTGTGAGTAATAATAATCTGTATTGGTAAAAAAATCGTTGTCGTAGTGAAAACGAAAATAGCTGCTGTTATTGATGTTTTTAAAAGTGGAGCTATTATCGATCACTTGCGCAACAGCATTTTGAAGAATAGCGATTGTGCCAAAACAGATAATGAGTTTTTGAAGATATATCCGCACGGCTGATATACGAAATTAGGAGAACAGCAGATTTTAACAGGCTGGCCGTTTTTTTGGTAGTAGGTTCAATTTAATAATTGTCTGACAATGTTGGATTTCATGCAAAGCCGCAAAGAAAATAAGCCGTTAAGAATACAATCGTTACGTCCCTGCTTCTAAGCGTCTTTGCGTGAATAAATATTCAACGGGGCCCGGCACCCGACTTTTTGGTTAAAAATTTGAAATGGGGACGCTATCGCTGTTTTGGATACCTTAGCCTCATAAAATACCCTCCCGGGGGTATGCTGGCAACCCAGTAAAATTGGATCTTTAAACCAAACTAATGCAAACATGAAAAAGACTTTACTTGCCTTCGGAATCATGTTGCTGACAGGCATCAGCGTAATGGCACAAGTCCCGATAACAGCCAAACCGCTTAAAAAAGTGATCAGCCTGGCCATGCCAGGTGAGACAGGCAATAACGGGGCATCCGTGGTATGGCACCCGTTATTTAAAAAATACTATGCTTCCTATGCCGGAAACACAAGCTACCCGATGGCTGTATTTGATGTTACGGGTAAACAGCTATCACCGGATGAGCTGGAAACGATGTTTGATGTGCGGGGTATGTGGTACAATACAGTGTCCAAACAAATTGAAGCTAACGGGTATGATGCCAGTGGCTGGGTCAGTTATTCTTTAGATTCCAAAGGGATCCCGGAGGAAATTGAAAACCTGCATGATGGCCAGGTACAGCCTGATCCACAGAGTGTGGGGGCATTTGATGCGGCCAAAAAAAGGATCAGTTTTCTGAAAAATGGCAGCATCTTTTCATATTCACTTGCAGGAGAAGAAGCAGCTGATGTAGTAGATTTAAAGCGGAAAGGGGTTAGTCCTGCCACGGAGGGAGAACTGGAAGAGGAAGGAGAGTCGGAGGAAAAGTATAACTCCACTTCACTTTGCTACACCGGAATCCCCAACGCTGAGTTCGCTATTATGAATTATGGAGAAATGCAGATCGAACTTTATAACAGGAAAGGTATTCTTACAAAAGCTTTTAAAATACCTGACGATACGCTGCTTTATACAAATTTCAACTTTGCTTATGCGAACGGCATCTGGTGGTTATTTGATAAAGGAGAGAAAAAATGGTTTGGGTTTAAATAATATTTGAAGCTGGCTATCTGTTGAATTTAATGAAATTACGATCATATCCGGAAATAATACTTGAATGCAAAAGCCCCGTATCATTTGTACTGATACGGGGCTTTTATAATGATTTCATGTTGAATTAATACTTGTTCCGGTCGCGGTTATAACCACCATCGCCACCTTTATTATAACCTCCGCCTCCGTTATTACCACCGCCACGGTATCCTCCACCACCGCCGCTGTTACCACCGCCGCCGCGATAGCCGCCTCCACCACCTGAACCACCGCCACCCTGGCGATCTTCTGCTTTTTTCACTACCAGTGGTTTTTTACCAAGGGAAATATCATTGAGGTGCTCAATCGCTTCTTTTGCTTCAGCTTCTACGGGCATCTCTACAAAACCAAATCCCCGGCTCTTGCCAGTTTCCCGGTCCATCGAAACTTTGGCAGAAGCGATAGTACCAAATTTTTCAAAAATTTCTTCGAGCTCAGCATCATCAAGGTCATAGGGCAGACCAGCTACAAAAAGTGTCATACTGCAATTTTTTACAAATGTACTGAACTTATCCCGGTATCAGTCCAGTCTTGGCCGATGTTAACATTCCGGAGTATAGAAGTAATGGTTTTCATATAAAGAGGCTCTTTACTGCTTTTTTGCATCTCTGTCAAAATAACGTCCCGCCAAATACCCAAGCAGGCCACCCGCTACGGCCCCGAAAGCTACCCAGGTTAATATGCCATCTGTCGCAAAATAACCAATCGCAATACCAAGTATAGTACCGACGATGGCAAAAGTACCGGTTACGGTTGCTTTTTTGGCTTTGGATGAAACACCTTCCTGGCTATGCTGGTACTGCCGGAGATGTTCTTTATGCTTCTTGCGGTGATGTGAACGAGCCATTTTTATTTTGAAAGTACTGAATCGCAACAGCATTATCACTGTATACCCAGTTTTTCTTTCAGGTTTTGGGGTATAGCATTTTTGTTCACAAACAGGATAACTGTTTTCAGCCTGAAATAATTTTCTTCCATATAAAGGTAGCCACCATACTTACTCAGAAAACTGCCCCAGGAGTTTTTCATATAATACCATCTCTTATTGTTCTCATCCTTACCAGCCCCGGCTACCTGGAGCATATGATCTCTCTCAATTCGCTCCGTTTTGTAGTTGGCCAGTCTTTCTTCGTCATAGTTACGGGCCGTGTCAGCAAAAGCGGCGTAACCGCTGTAATAATGAAAGCCATCTTCGGTTACATCACCTTCCCAGCCAACCGACCAGCCTTTTTGCAGGGCCATATCGGTTACAGCCAGCATATCATCGAGTGTAATGTTATAAAAGCTATCGTTGGCCCAGTTGTATTTATCGGCGAGTATAAATTGCTGGTAAAGGGGCTGATCAGCAAAGGACACTAATTCAATATAGTCGTTACCCAATTGTACCACTTCTGCTGCAAAGGTTTTGGGTGTATATGATTTACCCTTATAGGTAAAATAGGGTGGCACTTTTCCAAGGTACTTATCAAGCGTATCATTCATTTGCCGCAGGTCATTCACCAGTAGTTCTGTTTTACCTTCCTTTAGTAATTGATATGTGATTTTTTTCATCGCTGTATCCAGCTGGTCGTGGTTATGCCGGAATTGTTTATTGGGCCTGCCGTTGTACACTTCTTCCGGCACCATACCATAATTATTCACCACTCTTATAACATCATGAAACTGGCCGCCACCCTCGAAATAGGTTTTGCCGCCGGTGGCCAGGAATTGTTTTGCTTTATCGATATAGGCATAGCGTGCAATAAACATTTCTGAAAGATTGAGCCGGGTACCATCCCGCTTGATAAGATCACTTTCAAATAAAGAGTTGGTACCAAAGACCCAACAAGTAGGGCTTTGGCCCTGGTCTTTTACAGAAGTGCAGGCAATAGAATCGGTCAGCCGCACTTGACCGGTAATAGCAGGTTCCGTTGCCGGCTGGGCAGCAAGCAGGGTAGAAGCGGATGCAAACAAAACAAACGTGAGCAGCTTTTTCATGCAGCTATCAATTTACAGGAAAGCTAAGAAAGCTGCTGCGAAAAGGAATACCCCGTCGAGGGTATTTGCAGTAGCGTATAGTTCGGTTACTTAAAATATTCTTTATACACTTCTTCGATCGTTACGAGATCGGCAAACAATGGCTCTTTGACCGGACTGAATAAAAATACGCCCCAGTAATGTTTCAATGTATCGGGTTTCACCAGGATGAAAGACTGATCAGCTTTTACAAATTTCAGGATCTTTTTACCCGAAGCATCTATCACCGGTGTTGTGGTGGTATTCAGGTATTCGCTGGAAGTGTTCATATAATAAGACCAGTCATCGGCGATGACAGCAAAGTCTTTATCGCCGGACTGCTTCTTCCATCTTTCCAACTGCAGGGAATCCGGCCGGTAATACACAGCAGCATTTTTATCGATCAACAGGGTGTCGGCTGTTGTATTTACAATGGGGGTTTCATCAGGGGTCGCTTTTTTATCTGTTTTGCCTGCGCAGGCAGTTAAAACGATGGCGGGCAGTAAGCTAATCAGAATACGTTTCATTAATAATAAGTATAAGGCTATGAAAGATACTAACGAAGTTAATTATTTCAAGGCCGTAAAAAAGGGTTTTACTAATTTAGTAAAACCCTCTAACCATATACCACCTTTCGCTATTAACGACCATCTTTTTTGTCCTTTGACCGTCCAATTCCATAACCAATACCGCCACCAAGTATACCGCCTAATATGCCACCGACTACCCGGTTACGTTTATTAACAACAGCACCAAGTATAGCGCCACTGGCTCCACCAATAGCTGCACCTTTCGCTGCTTTACTCCAGCCTTTTTTAGTGGCTATTTTTGCTTCATTGGTAGAGGAGGAGTTCATCGATCCGCTGTTCGATGATTTCTTTGCTCTTACCACTCTGTCCCTGTACACAATTACCGGGGCAGGAGACTGGCTCTGTAATTTCCAGGCCTGGAATTGAGCCAGTCCGGTTGTATCCTGCATTATTACAGGCGTAGTTGAAGCGCCTCCTTTGCAGGCTACCATAAAAACTGCTATTACAGCAGTGATTGCGATCATAGGTAAAACTTTTTTCATAACTGTAGATTTTAAGATTGAATGAATAACAATAGCGGGTACTATAAAACAGAAACAGTGCCAATGAAATCCTGTTTGTTAAGATTACTGTTGATAAGTTTTTAAGACACTAACAGTAAGTGATTTGAGGCCACAGCCTTTTAACAGTCTGGCTCCGCAATAAAATTTGCATTGGTGGCAGTGCAATTTTTAAGAGTTTATTTTGCATTGGGATGGGTTACCTCTGTAGAAGATTTATTGCTTTATAAAGCAGATTTTTGTCATGTTTATATCCTGAATTTTTGCTTGTCGCATAATAGTTATCTTTGTTTCCTCAAATTCAAAAAAGTTATATGAAAGAAGTTGTTATTGTTTCGGCCGTACGTACACCCATCGGAAGTTTTGGTGGGGCCTTAAAAAGTTTATCTGCTACACAATTGGGCGCTGCAGCGATCAAAGGAGCTTTGCAAAAAGCAGGCATAAAGCCAGATGCTTCCCCAGGCTCAGCGGTACAGGATGTGCTGATGGGTTGTGTGATACAGGCCAACCTGGGACAAGCACCCGCCCGGCAGGCAGCTAAATTTGCAGGTTTACCGAACGAAGTGAATTGTACTACAATAAATAAAGTCTGTGCCAGCGGAATGAAAGCGATTGCCCAGGCAGCACAAAGTATTATGCTCGGTGATGCAGATATTGTTATTGCCGGCGGTATGGAAAGTATGAGCAATGTTCCTTTTTATGCCGACAGTGTACGATGGGGTAATAAATATGGTAACACTTCCCTCATCGATGGGTTGGCCAAAGATGGGTTGACCGATGTATATGATGGTAAAGCCATGGGCAATGCAGCAGAACTTTGTGCAAAAGAGTGTGGTATTAGCCGGGAAGAACAGGACGCATTTGCTGTTGGAAGTTACCAGCGCAGCCAGGCGGCTATTGCTTCGGGTAAATTTGATAATGAAATTGTGCCGGTGGAAATACCGCAACGCAAGGGAGACCCGGTGATCGTTTCGAAAGATGAAGAGCCATTCAATGTAAAATTTGATAAGATTCCTACCCTTAACCCGGCTTTTGTAAAAGAGGGGACTGTAACTGCTGCCAACGCAAGTACCATGAATGATGGCGCTGCGGCCCTGGTATTGATGAGTAAGGAAAAAGCCCATGAACTGGGATTGAAACCTATTGCCCGGATACTATCGTATGCTGATGCAGAGCAGGCTCCTGAATGGTTTACGACTTCTCCATCATTGGCTGTTCCAAAAGCTGTTGCGAAAGCCGGTCTGACCATGGATGATATCAGCTACTGGGAACTCAATGAAGCTTTTGCAGTAGTGGGTATTGAGAACAGTAAACGAATGAAACTTGATCCGGCTAAAGTGAACGTACATGGCGGGGCGGTGTCATTAGGTCACCCGTTGGGTTGCAGCGGAGCCAGGATCATTGTTACATTGATCAATGTACTGAAAGCGAATAATGCAAAGTATGGTGCTGCCGGTATTTGTAATGGCGGAGGTGGCGCATCTGCAATGGTTATAGAAAGTTTATAGTTCGTAGTTCGCTGTTTATAGTTGGCGTAAATAGTTTGAAGCCTCTTGGTTCTTTCCGGGAGGCTTATTGTAATAAAAACCAAAGCAGCTTACTTAATGTATTTCTCTTTTTTTTCTTTTTCCTCTTTTTTTTCTTTTTTCTCTGTCCGAGGTCTTACTTTCTGCGTTGCTGAATAGTTTCAATGATCTTTACCGCATGTTCCCTTGAATTTTCAATAAATAAACGGTGCGTATTCATGCCACCGCAAATTACACCGGCGAGAAAGATGTTTTCTACATTGGTTTCCTGGGTATCCACATTAATTACCGGGCATTGTATCTCATCCTCCGAAAGTTCAATGCCCATCCTGCGCAGGAAAGGCAGGTTAGGCTGGTAGCCTGTCAGGGCTATCACCCAGTCATTGGGGATCGTTATAATGCCATCGGGTGTTTCTATCTCCACTTCCTGTTCCCGTATTTCTTTTACCGATGAATTATAATAGGCTTTGATAGAACCTTCACTGATCCGGTTGATGATATCCGGTCGAACCCAGTATTTCACCCGTTGCCCTATTTCGTCTTCGCGGATCAACATCGTGACGTCTGCTCCTTTACGCCAGGTTTCCAATGCGGCATCTACGGCTGAATTTTGTGCCCCCACCACTAACACTTTTTGAAAGGCATAGAAATGCGGGTCTTTATAGTAATGAGTTACTTTGGCTAAATTCTCTCCCGGGACATTCAATAAATAAGGAATATCATAAAAGCCTGTGCAGGTAATAATATGATCAGCGGTATAACTTGTTTTGCTGGTCGTGACAGTAAATAGCTTTTCCTTTTTTGTGACGGCGGTCACTTCTTCAAACAAATGAATATTCACCTGGCCTGATACGGCGACCCGGCGATAATATTCCAACGCTTCATTCCGGGTAGGTTTGGCATTATTGGAAACAAAAGGAATATTATCAATTTCCAGTCTTTCGGAAGTGGAGAAAAAGGTCATGTTGACCGGGTAATTATACAGGGAATTAACAAGGGCACCTTTCTCAAGGATCAGATGCGGGATACCTGCTTTTTTGGCTTCCAACGCGCAGGCCAGACCGATCGGGCCGCCACCAATAATGATGATTGGATAGTGAGTTATTGTTTCAGACAAAGTCGTAAGATTTGTACAAATTTATTACTAAAAGAACAAGGCTGATGGATGAAAATAATTTTATAGTTTCCCGTCATGATAATGATTCGTATTGCCACTGTTAATGATGCAGAAATCAGTCGACAGACTTTCCATGACACACTTGTTTCGCAGAATACAATGGAAAACATGGATACATTCATGAATGAATCTTTTTCGAATGAAGTACTGATGAAGGAAGTTGGCACACCCGGCAATATTTTCCTGCTGGCATTTGTAATGGCGGTGGCGGTGCCAGTGCGATGATAATAGAAAATTGCGAGTGATAAAAGTGTATATGGTAAAGAAGCCTCTTCCAATTGGAAGAGGCTTCTTATT
>JAWXCO010000120.1:0-2610 GCA_034408705.1 Bacteroidota bacterium | reverse complement strand
TAAGCAGGGCGCTGATCCCGTCGAAGAACTCGTCGGATTGTTTACCCCAAATAGCGAAGAGTATATGAGACTCGCTCGACACCCTGAATAGTTACCTTTCCTTTAAAGAAAAGTGGCTTCCAAGGGTAAAGGCAATTGAATTCCATCCATTAAATAAAGTTTCATCAAAAGAACAAAGGTTGTTTAAAATTCGATCGAAATTTATTTCCAAATATCCAGGGTGGTTGAAAAAATGGATCAAATTGGAAAATGCATTATACGATTCAGATATTCACTTTGAAACTTTATTAAAGAAATATGATTGCAAGCTTCTGATTCTGACTCACCCTACACATAGTTTTGAATTACCATTATACAAATCAGCTTTAAAACTTTCTATACCTACAATCGGCGTACTTCGGAGTTGGGATAATATTCATAAAGGGCTTCGCATCAGGCCAGATCACCTCACCGTTTGGAATAATGTAAACAAGCAGGAAGCGGTTGATTTACTAAAGCTTGCACCTGACCAGGTTTATATCACAGGAGGCTCCCAATTTGACGGCTACTTTTCAGAAAATATAACGCAAAGTACACGAGTTGGGTTTTGTGATAAATATAATTTAGACCCAAATCGACCAATCATTATGGTTGCTACACTTGGCGCTTTTATATATCTTTATGATGAACAATATATTATTGATTTTCTTATTGATTCTATAATAAACGGTACAATTCTCAGGGATTCTCAATTGATAATACGCCTACACCCTACCTCCCGGTTAGAATATGTGCTCAAATACCTTGAATATGATTTTATAAAGTTATCTTATATTAAAGAATATATTCCTTCCATAGGATGGACAATGACGAGATCAGAAGTTGAAGAGGTTGGTTATATCTTAAAACATTCAGATGTTGTAGTGTCTCCGGGTTCAACCATTACAATTGAAACAGCAATTTTTGACACGCCAACAATTGTACCGATTTTTCGTCTATACCAACCCGACGCTGGTATTGAGGTGTTTCAATATCATTTTGCGACCCATTTTAGAAGATTGAGGGACGAAAACCTTGTACCAGTTGTGGCGGATAAAGAGAACTTGATTAAAGAAATAAATAAAAGTCTTAACGATCAAAATCATTACTCACTACAGCGCAAGCAATTAGCAAAAGATTATATTCATTATTTTGATAGAGAAAGCACACAAAGAATTGCAGAATTTATTTTTGAAAAAATGCCAAATTACATGATGAAGCTATCAATATGTCAATCTTAGAACTACTCAAACGTAATTATAAATTAATTAGAAATGTTGACTAACAAATCACTGCTAATTACAGGAGGCACAGGTTCTTTAGGGAAAGCCCTTACTCAATATATATTGACAAAATATCCGAAAGTCAAAAAGCTGGTCATCTTTTCAAGAGATGAACAAAAGCAGTATCAGATGGCCTTAGAATATCCGTCGGAAAAATATCCTCAAATACGATTTTTTATAGGGGATGTTAGGGATAAAGAGCGATTAACGAGAGCTTTTAGTGGGATTGATTACATCATTCATGCGGCAGCAATGAAACATGTCCCAATCGCAGAGTACAACCCAGATGAATGTGTTAAAACGAATATTGGCGGAGCGCAAAACGTGATACATGCGGCCTTGGAAACTACGGTGGAAAGGGTCGTGGCGCTGTCTACGGATAAAGCTTGTGCGCCGATTAATCTATATGGAGCGACTAAATTGACTTCTGATAAACTATTCGTTGCAGCCAATAACATCAAAGGTGTGAACCCGATCCGGTTTTCAGTTGTTCGTTATGGCAATGTAATGGGGTCTAATGGTTCGGTAATTCCCTATTTTTTGAACAAAAGGCATGAAGGGGTATTGCCGATTACAGACTCTAAAATGACCCGGTTTAACATCTCTCTGCAAGGTGGGGTGGATATGGTCATGCATGCGTTGGAAAATGCCTGGGGAGGAGAGTTATTTGTCCCCAAAATCCCTTCTTATCGCATCATGGATGTAGCGGAAGCCATCGGCCCCAATTGCGAAAAGCCTATTGTGGGGATACGCCCTGGTGAAAAGGTACATGAAGAAATGATTACAAGTTCTGATTCCTACAATACCTGGGAAATAGGGTCATACTACGTTATCCTTCCTCAGCAGTTGAGTTGGAAATTAAATGAATATATTGCTCATTTTAATGCCATAAAAGTAAAGCCGGGTTTTAGCTATAATTCCGGTGAAAATATGGAATGGGAAACGGTTGAATCACTTCGATCTTTAATCAAACAACACATTGACGCTACCTTTGAAGCATGATATGAAACCTATACCTTACGGACGCCAACACCTAACGGAAGCAGACATTCAAGCTGTAGTGGAGGTGTTAAAATCCGATTACCTTACCCAGGGGCCTAAAATCGCAGCCTTCGAAGCGGCTTTCGCGGAATACGTAGGCAGTAAATACGCAGTAGCGGTTGCCAATGGTACCGCAGCTTTGCACCTCTGTACTTTGGCTTTGGGAGTACAACCTGGAGATAAAGTCGTTACGACGCCCATTACGTTTGCAGCATCGGCTAATTGCGTTCGGTATTGTGGAGGGGAAGTGGTTTTTGCGGATATTGAT
>JAWXCO010000119.1:0-5503 GCA_034408705.1 Bacteroidota bacterium | reverse complement strand
GGCTTATGACTGGGTGCTTTTTTGCGAACTGTTCGGAGGCGCTTTCGGTATTCCTGAGAATATTTTTTACGCGCCTTTTGATTTGGCGACTGTTTTCAGAATGAA
This sequence comes from Bacteroidota bacterium, assembly GCA_034408705.1. GTDB lineage: Bacteria > Bacteroidota > Bacteroidia > Chitinophagales > Chitinophagaceae > JJ008. The sequence continues at coordinate 5,398 of JAWXCO010000119.1, read as the reverse complement.
AGGCTTGATAGAACCTGTAAGTAAATATGAACGGGATGTAAAACGCTTTGCGTTTTCAGGTGAAGATGCGTCAAAACAACATCATGCGCTGGAAGATGCAAGGGTGGAAAAGATTTGTTATGAAAAATTAACAAACTTATGAGTGAACAAACAGATTATCATAGCTACCATATTTTCATTTATCCATTCAAATGGGAATTGAATAAATGTAAGATTGGCGTGTTTAGTGAAAAAACAGACTTGAATAGGGTGTGTGAACTGTTTAGCCAAAGCCACAAATCAGAATGGAAAAACGAGACATTTTCTTTTTTGGATGCTGATATTATTGCGAATTTCAGCAGGAAGCGCTTTAATGAGTATAATTATTTTTATGACTTTACCCGAAATGCATTATATGATTTTGGAAATAACGAATCTTTAAAGTCTAATAAAGACACACTCGTTAAACACTTCCGTTATCAACCTGCTATAAAAAAGCCGCTTTACTATTACATCAGAAAGAATAAAACATGGAACGAGCAAAATAAACCTCATGAATGTGGAGTTCCGGAAGACTCTATTTGCAATACTTACATTGATTACAGGCTTGAAGTAGAAGATATTTTTATCAATTTCTATGAAACAGGAGTAGGCATAATAACCTTTCATTTATACAATTATGAAAATCCCGGAAAAAGAAGCATACTGAACATTAACAAGTACGGGCGCAGGGTAAATGCGCCATTTTTGGATTATCAGAAGGGTATCAGCAAAACCAAAGAAGCCGAACTTCCTGAATTTCTATGGATTACCTCTCAAGGAGGCTTCAATTCCAAATCATCACCACAAGAAAAATTGTTTGAGAACTTTGCGTTTTATGAAAATGAAAAAGAACTAAACAAACAACCTTTTTACGTATCGAAAACTATTTCAGGATTATTTGCAAAAGAATTCTTTAGCTACAACCATGATAATAATATTGTAAAGTTCGAGCCAGTTTTAGATGATAGGATGTTTGTCTTATGCTGGTTTGGCTGTGCGGGTATCAGCGATGAAATAAAAACTGCTTATAATCCGAAAATAGCTGGTGATATTAAAAATTCAACGGGAAATTTAATCGCACGTGTTTATGAAGATAAAGCGGAACAATATATTGACAGCGACTACTGGTATAAGTATCTATTTCTTGATGAAGAATCAGCGACTTGTCAAAATCCCGAAATGCGTAAAAGATTATTATTGGAACACACTTACTTGCGCTGGTCTGATTATGCAACGCTTTATGGCATAACACGCTATTCCTTTATGTCGCTCACCGAGCCGTTGGTACATCTTAGAAAACCTGAAGTAAATGCTGCTTTCCTACCGGTTCATGTAATGACAATTTATTATAAAATGACAGAGCTGGCTTTTGTTCAACGTGCTTCCTTACTAAAATTTTCAGACGAAATATCTGCTATCTCAGGACATCTTAACGAAAACGAAATAAGTGAGCAGATAAAGGACTTATACAAAGCATATATTGAATTCATCAATAAGATTTACTTCCGCGAAATTACTGCCCAGGAACAGGGCATAGAACTATATCAGCTAATGCACAAAGTAATGCAGATACCAAAGAATATTGAAGATTTAGATAAAGAATTTCGTGAGTTGCACGATTTTGAAGCGATGCGAGAGCAAGCAAGCCAGACTCAAAAAGCTAATCTGCTTAATATTATAGCTACTGTTTTTTTGCCTGCATCCTTTGTTGCAGCAATTTTCGGCATTTCAACTTTTGACAGAGAGATTACATTATTGGGAGGAAATGTGGATTGGCATTTTGTTTTGCCACTTATCATAACAATTATTATTTTATTTATTAACGCTTTATCTATGCGAAAAGATATACGCAAATTGTTTTAAAAGTGACAGGCTTGTAACAGTAGAATAAATCAATGAAATAAATCAACCGCAAAAAGTTGGACCTCTGATTAGTCAATGATAAATTGACTGTACGAAAAGAGTTAAATAACCCCTCTCAACTAAAATGCAACAACCTCAATGCCCTCTAAACTCATCTACATTGACGAAACCCGCGAATTATATCAGGCGCTGAAATATTTCTGCGAAGACTATAAAATCGAACTCCTTCAATTTGCCAATGTTGACGAAACCCTGAAGGGGACAAAGAATCTCCTTAAAGACTCAGTGGCGGTTTTGCTTGATTTGGATTTTCCAGATGAGCAAGAGCCGAACCTGAAACATCTGGTGCGCATCAAGGCGTCTTTTCCTTTTGTGCCAGTTATTGTAATAAGCGCAAAAGGATTTCATTACCAAAAGAATTTCAGGAATGAGTTACTGCGTCATGGAGCTTCATTGCTGATTGACCGCACTCAAATTAACCCTGAGGAAATCGTAAAACTGGTTCATCAAACTGTTCAAAGCAACAAGCAGGAATTATCCTCCCCGCAGCTTGGCTCCGATGAGCAGGAGCAGCCTGAGCAATTCAATATTTTGATTAGCAGCATCGGAAAGAAGAGTGATAAAAGTTTCACTGCTGTTTTCGGATTCATGCTCTCTGCGCTGGCGTTACCCCGCACTCCGGAAGAAAGAGAGTTTTGCTCCAAACGCAGCCGCGAATATTACCATAATATAATTGATGTACTCAATTATGCACCCTACCGGCTTTTTTCGATGCATCTGCGGTTGCAAAATAAAACGAGTGCGACTGCACTGAACAGCCCCGTGAGCGTGGCAGTTTATTTCACCGCAGAGTATCCGAACAGCGACTATCTGCTCAAAGTTGCCAACAGCCTTGCGAATGATTTAAAACACTGCTTTACAAACGGCAGCGATGAAATGCCGGATGTATTCTCGTTTGACGGCATTGACGACCTGACTGACCTCCGGGAATTCACCGGTTTTAAACAGGAACACTTTCACTGGCTGGCAATGCCAGAAAATTTTTCAATGCAGAATACTCAAACGGCTTCTCTTCCGATAGTAAAAAATGTCTGGCACGATCCCGACATGATTTTCAAAATATTGTCGGAGAGCAGTCATTTTTTGAGCATTGATATTTGCCTGCAGCACTTCAACTTGCTTCCTGATGAACTGAACGCCTTAAGTGAATATGCCACTGCCGATGCCAAAACGGATACGGAAAAATATTTACGCTCACTCTCTACCGAATTGCTTCAGGAAGGAAAGCATGCCCGTTGCGTAAGCATGGTATTAAGCAGCGAGAGAAACCTTCCCCTTGCTTCTATGAAGGCAGCAATTAAGTATGCATTGTTCAATGAGCGCCCCTGTCATTTCATTTTGCGTGAAGCTGCGCATCTGAACAGGTTTAGAATAAGCGAGGAGGCAGATACTGTTTTGCCTTTCGTGTATTCACGTTCTCAGCTTTCAATGGTTTTTTGGTGGCCCCTGCCTGCATTCCAGATTGTAAAAGGCATGCAGCGACTCCCGTTCAATTTTACCTATTACCCGGTATCACTGCCAAAGCAAGGGATTTTACTTGGCAACAAACGAACCCTCTACCGCCATGTGCCGGTGCGTATTTCAGAAAGCGACTTGTCTTTGCACCTTTATATCATCGGGCAAACCGGCACCGGAAAATCAACCATGCTGAAAACGCTGTTCAGCCAGTTAGCAGAAAAGGGTGAAGGCATCTGCCTGATTGACCCGCACGGAGATTTAGCCGATGCAGCGGTTCAACTTGTATCAAACAACAGAAAAAAGGATGTGGTGTTGTTTGACATCGGTTCTAAGGATTGCCCTGCCATGAATCTCATGGAATATGACACCCGTTATCCGGAACAAAAGGAAGTGCTGATAGAAGAGTTATTTTTCTTTATGCAGCAGAATTACGACATGCGGGTGGTAGGAGGGTCGTCTTTCGAAACGTATTTTAGAAATTGCATAGAAGCCCTTGATGACGAGGGCACCCGGACTTGGCTTGGAATACCCGTGCTTAGCGACATACCCCGGTTTTTTTATGAAAAAGATTTTCGGGATAAGATATTACGCGAACTGAAAAACCATGAACTAAAAAACTTTTGGCAGAATGCCCTGCAAGCCACCGGAGATCAGGCTTTCCAGAACTGGGGTACTTATGTTGCCGGTAAAATAAACAAGCTGGTAGGCAATGAAGTATTACGTCCTATCATTTCCGCGAGGAAGCCCTCCGCAATCAACTTTCCTTCTCTGATTGATGAAAGCAAAATACTTATTGTGAAATTAGATAAAGGAAAAGTGGGTAGCACCAATGTCGGCTTAATGGGTTTCTTTATTCTTAATCGCATAGTGATGACCGCCATGAGCCAGGGCGGTTTGCCTTATGAAAAGCGCAAAAGATTTACGCTTATTGTTGATGAATTTCAAAACTTCACCTCGCCTACATTGGGAATGGCGCTCAGCGAGGTGCGTAAATACAAGCTGCAAATGGCGCTGGCAAACCAAACCATTTCACAGTTGAACGAGCAGGTGGCTGCCGGGGTGCTGGGCAATGTGGGCAGTAGAATAAACTTTCGCCTCAGCCCAAGAGATGCCGAGCAGCTTGCGCCTATGCTGAGTGACACCTTTTCAAAAAGTGAAATCGTGAGCCTGCCCAATTACCATTGTATAGGGCATCTGCTCAATAACGGAGTACTCTGTAAACCATTTGTTTTTCAGACCGTGGTATAGAAAAATAATACGCTGCGGTTTGTTTCTTTAGATATTATTTATATTTTGGCAGCCCTTAAACCTTTTTGACATACGAAAACCCGCTCGTCATGAGTAATCCTTTTTCACTTTTGTTTACGCTAAAGCAGCATACGCCCATTATCCACTTCCAGCATGAGCAGGAAGGGGCTACATTAAGAGCCACGGAGGTGAAGCCGAAGCTGGATAGGTTTATCTTAACCAAATTAGGTAGTGGAAATTATGAGGCTGGAATTAAAGTGGCCGAAATGAAAAATTGGCTGGTGGGAAATGGAAAGATCGAGCACGTAGCGTTGGAGTATAAGATGAAACTAAATTCAAGTAACCGCACTATTCACAAATTTGACCTTGGATACCCTGAAAAGAAATTTGACCGGAATAATGGAGCGATAACCGGAGTGCGCTGCAAATGGAATGAACAATTCCCCAATTACTTTGGCAACATGTCAAATCCGGCAGAGAAAAAAGAACCCAAGCACTTTACTCATAGTTTTGAGGATTTAGATAATGAAGTTATTTCCACAAATAAATTTTTGATTCAAGAGGTAAAAAAGTATCTCGTTGATTTTTTCTTCAACTGTAATTTTGGAACGCGGCAGGACAAGGGGTTTGGGTCATTTACTATTGGTTCCATAAATGGAAAAGAAGTCATGACCAACTTCAGTCAGCCATATTTTGAAGTTTCAGTAAATGAACAGGAAGAAGAAAATTTGGCTTTCTTCCCGCGAGT
>JAWXCO010000118.1:0-4682 GCA_034408705.1 Bacteroidota bacterium | reverse complement strand
CGGCTGTGTCAAGATTTAATTTTTCAGCTTTAATTGTATAGTTGTATTGGAAAACATTTCCTTTTAGTGCATTTACATTGTCAAATGTTGTTAAACTGTCAATAACAATTGGTGCATGTTTATTGATTTCGTTAGCTGCTTTTACTAGTTCATCATTAATATTTATTTTAGGTTCTTGCAAGAAAAATTTCATCGTTTGAGTTATTGCGAATAAAATTATTATTCCAATTAAAATTCTCATACCCATACTTTTCTTTTTTACTAGTTCGTACATTTTGTCAAAATATTTATAATGTTTTTGAAATTTTTGATTATGCCTCTTTTCAAAGTAAAGGTCTGTCTAACATGACACACGACAGACACGGCTTGCTGCTGTGCTGGTATTTTATAATGTCCAGCCCGGAACCGCTGCCGATTGAAAACTGATGTTGAAGTTAACAACAAAAGGCCAAATAGAATTCGGTCAAGCCCGATAATAGCTGATAGTAGTACAGTTGCTGATTGTTATTCCGTCGGCCAGCATAGAAGCAAACCGAATGTTGTGCGTTCGGCATTACTGTTTTTGGAATGTGAGTGTTTTATTTGTTGTCTTAATGTTTAGTCTTCCGCAATTTTCAAAGTTATACTCTTGAGAACTACGAATATTGTCAACAAATTCATTTCCCCATGATGTTTCCCCAACTTTTGTCATACTTAAATTAGGAATTGTCAGCGATTGATTTGGCCCAATTGTGTATTCATTTGTATCAATCACGTTGGCAGGTGTGTTTCCAACAAAAGTCCCGTTAGTTGTACTTGTAGAAGTAAAAGTAATGTCAACGTCACCTAGAATTGAAGAAGGCTTAGTTGTTATAGAACCAGAATTATTATCTTTTACCGTTATCATCTTCCATTTTCCGTCCAATGTAGTAGGTGTTGGACCACAAGATTCAAATTTAGTGCAAGAAAAAAGTGACAGTCCTAGTATGGGAACTAAAAAAAGTAAATGTTTCATATAAAAAGGTTATAGTGTTGACAATTTTAAGAAACGGAATGCTGCATATGCTGACGCACAACACGTAAATTTATGCTATTATACGCACCCTTCAAAAAAATGCCATCTGAAAATCAATGAATTAGTGTTATACATTTTGTATTGTTATTAGGACAATCCACCAAAGACTTTTTCTGATTACCAGTCAATTTTTATACCGGTATTTTACTTTCACCAGCCACTGGTCTATCATGATTTCTATATAATAAGCATTAGTGCTTTAGTTCAGGCGGTCGGTAGAGGGCAAACTCCGACCACGGCCTGCTCTTTTTTGTAATCACTCACCGTGGTGGAAAAGGCGAAATTTTTTTTTAGTTTTGTTTTACTACGGCTTGATGCGTGTCACACGCACCAAGGACTTATAGAAATAAATTTAAAGGTGCCAAAAGAAAACACTATGCCGATAATTAGCTGTTCTAACCTGCGCCAAAGCCGGGCGTTTAGATAGCGATAAGTGTTAAATTTTGGAAGCCACGGCAGCCAAAAGGCGAAAAACTTTACATCAATCACCCACACTACTCCCCAGCCAGGCCATCATTCCCATACCGATCTCGATCGCATTTTCATCAATATTAAATACAGGTGTATGCACACCTGCCGTAATACCTTTCGCTTTATTCATGGTGCCCAGCCGGTAAAAACAAGCAGGTATCTGCTGCGCATAATAACCAAAATCTTCGGCGCCCATCCGCAATTCTGTTTCACTCACTTTATCAGCGCCCATATACTCAGCGGCCTTTTCCATCGCAATGGCAGTTACTTTCTCATCGTTCATTACACAGGGATAGCCCACATCAATATGCAGGTTGGCTTCACCACCCATGGATTGAACAAGATCCTTTGTTAGTTTTTGCATCAGCTCATGTGCTTTGAAACGCCAGGTTTCATCCATGGCCCTGAACGTACCCATCAGTTTCACTTCATTGGGGATGACATTCGTTGTGTTGCCGCCATTAAAAGCTGTGATCGAAAGAACAGTAGGGTTGAAAGGATTATTATTCCGGCTGATCAATTGTTGTAAGGCAATAATTAAATGGGAGCTTATTAATATCGGGTCCACCGTTAAGTGGGGTGAAGCAGCATGACCTCCTTTGCCTTTTATCGTAAAGTATAATTCATCCGCACTGGCCATTACTTTGCCGCTGCGAAAACTTAATTCACCCACTTCTAAAATGGTATTCACATGTAAAGCAAGAATAGCCTGCGGCCTTGGGTTTTCAAGTACACCATCCCTGATCATTAATGAGGCTCCTCCGGGATTTTTTTCTTCACCCGGTTGAAAGATCAGTTTTACAGTTCCTTCCCATTCGTTTTTTAGCTCGTTTAATATTTTTGCAGCACCGAGTAAACAGGTCGTATGCACATCATGCCCGCAGGCATGCATCACACCTTCGTTTTTCGATTTATAAGAAATGTCATTTTCTTCTTTGATCGGTAGGGCATCCATATCGGCACGGAGTGCAATAATTCTTTTTTCCGGATTCCGGCCCTTTAGCAAACCGACCACACCAGTGGTTGCTTTTACCTCAAAAGGAATTCCTAATTCCTCTAATTTCTGTTGTACAAATTTGGAGGTTTCAAATTCCTGGTAACTCAGTTCAGGGTTAGCATGAAGCAGGTGACGGATCTCAATAAACTCGGGGGCATATTGTTGGGCTAAGGCTTTGATCTTTGCGTGCATGTCGCAAAAATAGTAATTAAGGAGGAAGCTGCCGTTTGAGGTGTATTTCAAATCCGACAGATTTCTGATGTACCTTTCGATGACCCACCCCTTTCGCAAAGTCTGTTATGCAAAATCTCCTCTGCCCCTCCGTTGGAGGGGACGAAAAGGCTTCTTATTGAAATGCCAATAAAAACCTTGCTGCGACATCCGATAGATATCAGATGTCACCTTCGATGACCCACCCCTTTTGCAAAGCATCTACTGCGAAATGTACGCTAGCCCTCCCTTGGAGGGGACCAGGAGACTTCTTATTTAAAAAGTTTATAACAACTTTGTTCCGAAAATTTGAAATGCACCCGCCGGGCGCCGGACCGTAAATAAAAATTCCTGTTGTTTGAACAGGGATCTGAAATAAAATAATACCAGCCAGGTTACAGATCAGGATTCGTCGTCCGAAACATTACCCTTGGATGGCTTTACTTCAATAATATCTTTCATAATGAACACTCCTTTCGGAAAATAGGTGTTCAGTCTCCTTTGATAGGATTCAGCATCCTTACGGTCTTTAAAATTTCCGGCTTTTACCCTGAAGTAAGGAGACTGATACCACATATAGGCTTTCAGGTCGGGAAAGAAAGTGTACACTTTTGTCTTGGCGGCCATGGCCTCATCCCGGTTATTGGTGCTGATGATCATCAGGCGGAAGCCTTTATCCGTTCTCCGGCCGTCACGGCTGGTCACTTCGTTGATCGTTGCCTGTTTTTTTACCAACAGGTCAATACGATGATCTTTATGCACAATAACGGTACTGCTGTCAAGGGGTTTTTTGGCAGCCGTATCCAGCTGCCCGAAACAAGTGCCTGCCATCATAAAAGCGGCGATCGTACTAATGAATTTCATGTGTGCCATAAGGTTCAAAAATCTTACCAAAATTAGTATCCTCCTCCCGCTCCTGCAATATTTTCTACGGGGTGCCAGGTGGTTTTTATTTCCTGGGTATCCATAATAAAATACGGGGATTGACCTTGTTCGATGTACCAGTTGATGGTATCATAAAAACTAATGCGTTTCAGGTTGTTAGCTGACTTTCCCCGTATCATTTTCTTTGTCTCAGAATTATTTTCGCAGTAAATGGTTGCATTTACGTCCATATGATCCACAAACCAGGGGGTCAGCTCGGCAGGCTTGCCTGTTAAAATATTAACAACTCCGGCGGGCAAGTCGGAAGAATGCAATACTTCGGCAAAAGTGACCGCACAAAGGGGCTTGGTTTCAGCAGCTAAAACCACACAGGTATTTCCCCCGGCAATAACAGGTGCAATGACAGAGACTAAGCCTAATAAGGCATCACCCTGGGGAGCTATAATAGAAACGACACCGGTAGGTTCTGGTACTGAAAAATTAAAATGGGAAGAAGCCACGGGGTTTACAGCACTGAACAATTGCTGAAACTTATCACACCAGCCGGCATAATAAATCAGCCGGTCGATAGCCAGGATCACTTCTTTTTCTGCTTTTGCTCTGGTTGAATCCTGATGTATCAGTTCATCAATGAACTGGGCCTTTCTGCCTTCGAGCATTTCGGCCATACGATATAAAATCTGGCTGCGGTTGAAAGCGGCGCGGCTGCTCCAACCACTCACTGCAGCCCTTGCGGCTACAACCGCATCCCTGAAATCTTTTCTTGAACTCAGGCAAACATTCGCCAGTTTTTTTCCGGCTGTATTGGTAGGAATATAATAACGACCTGATTCCGTTCTGGGGAATTGTCCACCGATATAAATTTTATACGTCTTCAGCACTTCTAAACGTTTGGAAGATGATTTCTTTTCTAAACCATTTTCGCTGACACTTAAAGAAGATTTTTTAATTGCTTTTTCCATATCTTTTTTTTTAACCGCAGAGAACATGAGTTCAGGGAGGTAACGCAGAGAAGATGCTGCGAAAACTCACTTTCTCACTTTTACTGCGGTGAATTTCTTCATT
>JAWXCO010000117.1:0-29214 GCA_034408705.1 Bacteroidota bacterium | reverse complement strand
TTTTCAGGTAATCCTGAACCTTATTTAAAAAGACAAAGAAATGACCCGGCTGATACAAATGCAATAGATTTGAATATTGTTCTTCAAAGCAAAAAATGAAAACTATCATAAAGAGCAACTGGCCTTGTTTGTTTATTATTATGTTATTGTTTGCTGCCTGCCGCAACAGCAAAACAACCCCAGCACTGTTTACTTTACAGGAAAAGACAGGAATTGAGTTTTCGAACACTATTCAAAACACGACTGACTTTAATATTTTCAGCTATCGTAATTTTTATAATGGAGGTGGTGCTGCCATTGGAGATATTAACAACGACGGATTAGCAGATGTTTTTTTTACAGCTAATATGGGTAGCAATAAACTCTACCTGAATAAAGGGAACTGGCGGTTTGATGATATTTCTGTGAAAGCAGGATTTATTGAAAAAAAAGACTGGAGCACCGGTGTTGTAATGGTGGATATTAATTATGATGGCTGGTTAGATATTTTTGTGTGCAATGCAGGCTATATTGATGGCAAAAAACCGAAATGCCAGCTTTTTATCAATAACCATGATTTAACATTTACGGATAATGCGGCTGAATACGGCTTAACAAATGAAGGCGGGTACACTACGCATGCCGCATTTTTTGATTACGATCTTGATGGTGATCTTGATTGCTTTATCATCAATAACAGCTTCATCCCGGTCAATACATTGAACTATGCTAATAAAAGAGAAGTAAGAGCTTCGGACTGGCCCGTGGCAGATTTTTTAAAAGGGGGTGGTGATCATTTATACCGGAATGATAGCGGAAAGTTTAGTGATGTAAGTAAGGAGGCAGGTATTTATGGAAGCCTTATCAGCTTTGGTCTTGGCGTTACGGTTGGGGATGTCAATGGCGACCATTATCCGGATGTATATGTATCCAATGATTTTTTTGAAAGAGATTACTTCTACATCAACCAGCGAAACGGCACTTTTAAAGATGAACTGGAACAAAAGGTGCAGCATGTAAGCCTTTCTTCTATGGGTGCCGACATGGCGGATATTAATAATGATGGATATTCTGATATTTTCACCACAGATATGTTGCCCGATAACGACTACCGGTTAAAAACCACTACCTCTTATGAAAGTATAGATATTCTCCGCCTGAAACAGAAAACTGGTTTCTATAATCAATACACCCAAAATACTTTACAGGTAAACGATGGGAATGGAAAATTCATGGAAACCGGATTTTACAGCGGCGTGGCGGCATCTGACTGGAGCTGGGGCGGATTAATATTTGATGCCGATAATGACGGCTTTTCCGACATCTATGTGTGCAATGGCATTTTAAATGATGTAACCGACCAGGATTTTATTGATTTTTTTGCCAATGATGTCATGCAAAAGATGGCTTTGACAGGAGAAAAGGAAAAATTTGATGAGATAGTAAATAAAATGCCCTCCAGGCCCATACCGAATAAATTCTTTCACAACAAGGGCAATTTAAAATTTGCTGATGAGGGTAACACCTGGGGTTTTACAACACCCTCTTTTTCCAACGGCGCTGCCTATGGCGATTTGGACAATGATGGCGACCTTGATTTGATTGTAAATAATGTAAATCAAAAAGCATTTATTTATCGCAATAATACTCAGGAACAGCAAAAAGACAGTAATAATTATATAGCTATCCTGCTAAAGGGAAATGAAAAAAATACAATGGCCGTTGGCAGTCAGGTTAAAGTTTACCAGGGTAACCAGGTGATAAGCCGGGAAGTAATTCCAAGCCGCGGATTTCAGTCATCGGTTGATTATAAGCAAATCATTGGATTAGGGAATGGAATTGCAGATTCAATGATAATAGTGTGGCCTGACAGAACTTTCACTGTGTACAACAAACCACTAATCAATAAACTACTGGAAATAAAACAAGAGAAAGGCAAGCCTGTAAGCGAACCTGTCGTTTCTTCCGGTAATTCTTTACTTATTTCTTCTGCTTCTCCATTCGATAAACATACCGAAGATGATTATATCGATTTTTATAACGAACGGAATGTACCATCATTATTGTCCCGTGAAGGGCCTAAAGCAACAACAGCAGATGTAAATGGCGATGGATTAACGGATGTTTATATTGGTGGGGCTACAGGCCAGGCAGGGCAATTATACATTCAAACAATAAATGGCTTTCAGAAAAAAATCGATACTGTTTTTACCCACAATAAAGGAATGGAAGATGTAGCTGTTTTATTTTTTGATGCAGATAAAGATGGAGATGCTGATTTGTTTATTGGCGCTGGCGGTAATACACAGGCCAAAGGAAGCCCGATGTTGCGACATCGGCTATACAGGAATGATGGTAAAGGAAATTTTACAGAAGATATTTCTGCCTTACCTGGCAATGGAATGAATATTTCTGTGGCTATTGCCAATGATTATGATAATGATGGTGATAATGATATGTTTATTGGTAGCAGAAATGTACCGTTCAGCTATGGTACTCCGGCCAGCAGTTATTTACTGATGAATGACGGCAGTGGAAAATTTACTGACGTTACCTCTTTGGTAATCCCGGCAATGAATACTATTGGAATGGTGACGGCCGCCAGTTGGTCTGATATAAATGGTGATAGGCAAAAGGAGTTGATTGTTGTCGGAGAATGGATGAGCCCTGAAATATTTATTTACAAAAACAATAAATTTGAAGTAGTAAAAACCGGATTAAATGACTTGTCTGGCTGGTGGAAATCAATAACTGTAGCAGACCTGGATGGAGATGGCGATAACGATTTAGTACTGGGGAATTGCGGGGAAAATTTTTACCTGAATCCATCAGCAGAAAAACCACTTAAACTCTGGATAAATGATTTTGACCAGAACGGAACAGCCGATAAAATTATTACCCGGACAGTTGATGGAAAAGATGTACCGGTTTTTTTGAAAAGAGAGCTGACAGAACAATTGCCTTCGTTGAAAAAGCAAAATCTGAAGTACGTTGATTATGCCACTAAATCGGTGCAGCAATTATTCAGTAAGGAAGCCATAAATAAAAGTGAAGTACGAATGTTTACTTATGCGTCTTCCTGTATCGCTATCAATGATGGCAAAGGAAATTTTATCGTGCAGGTATTGCCGGCCATGGTACAGCTTTCCTGTGTAAATTCAATTCTTTGCACTGATATAAATAATGATGGCAAACCGGATTTATTGATGGGAGGAAATGATTTTAATTTCCTGCCACAATTCTCCAGAATGGATGCAAGCTTTGGTCACGTATTAATTAATAAAGGAAAAGCACAGTTTCACTGGTTGGCTTCCGGAGAATCCGGTCTTTCTGTAAGGGGTCAAATAAAAGATATTAAAGAAATGTCCGTAAAAGGCGAAAGGCAGTTCTTTTTTTTACAGAATGATGATTATCCGGTCTTGTACAAACTTAATAAAAGATAATCATTGTAGAACGGTTATACATGTCACTTAAAATGAATAATCATATTGCTTTAGTAGGATTGTTGCTGTCAATGCTGACGGTTTCCTGCAAAACTAAAAAGGTGGAAACGCCGCTATTTGAAGTATTGCGGAATGATAAAACAGGGTTGAATTTCAGCAACAATTTAAAGGCAAGACCTGATTTCAATATGCTGAAGTATATGTATTTCTACAACGGCGCCGGTGTAGGGGCAGGTGATTTTAATAACGATGGGTTGGTTGATCTTTTCTTTGCCTCTAATCAATCGCAGAATAAAATTTACCTGAATGAGGGAAATCTTACGTTCAAAGATGTAACTGCGGAAGCAAAGATCCCTGATGACGGTGGCTGGTCAACCGGTGTATCTGTTGCTGATGTGAATGATGATGGCCTGTTGGACATTTATGTATGCCGGGTGGGTCATTATGAAACATTACGCAGCAGGAATCAACTACTGATCTGTAAGGGTATTGATAAGAGCGGTATCCCTTTTTATAAAGATGAAGCAAGAGAATACGGTCTTGATTTCTCTGGATTCAGCACACAGGCGGCTTTTCTTGATTATGATATGGATGGCGATCTCGATATGTTTTTGCTGAATCATTCACTCCGCTACAATAGTACATTTGCACCACGGAGTAATTTTGAAGGCACCTCAGATTCACTGTCAGGAGATTATCTTTTCCGGAATGACGGGCTGCCTGATTCCTTTGCGTCGGTTGGGCGGAAAGGGGGGTTTACAGATGTGTCAAAGGAGGCAGGGATCAGTCAAGCCGTTATTGGCTATGGGTTGGGTATTGCCGTATCAGATATTAACCTGGATGGGTATCCTGATATTTATATCGGAAATGACTTTCATGAAAATGATTACCTGTATATTAATAACAAAAAAGGAGGCTTTACTGACCAACTTACAGAAAGTACGATGCATACCAGCCAGTTTTCGATGGGGGTGGATGTAGCCGATATTAATAATGATGCATGGCCGGAGATCATTGCTGCTGATATGCTGCCTTCTGATCCGTATATCTTAAAACGATCATTAGGGGAAGATGAATACAATACATTTCAAATCAAAATAAGAAATGGATATAATCACCAGTATGCAAGAAATACGTTACAACTGAACAGAAGAAACGGGTTATTCAGTGAGACTGGTTTGTATTCAAATATATACGCTACAGACTGGTCCTGGGCCACATTGTGGATGGATTTTGACAACGATGGGTTAAAGGACCTGTTTGTGTCCAATGGAATTCCCAAACGATTAAATGATATTGATTATGTAAACTATGTCTCTAATGATGAAATACAGGCTAAGATAAGAGCTAACCAGATCGGTGAAAAAGATATGGCACTGATTGATAAATTTCCGCAGATAAAACTGCCCAATCGTTTTTTTAAGAACAAAGGCAATGCTTTGTTTGAAGATGTAAATCCAGCAGTGAAGGGCAACCCGGATACTTATTCAAACGGAGCAGTTTATGCCGATTTTGATAATGACGGCGATCTGGATATTGTCGTAAATAATATTGATGAACCGGCTTTATTATACCAGAATAAAACTAATGATGAAAAGTACAAACCTTCGGTGCAGTTAAAATTAAAGGGAGCTAAAGGCAACAAAAATGCTGTAGGAGCCAAAGTGATTATTTTCTCGGATAGCAATATCCTAAACTACGAAAAATATCCTGTTCGTGGATTTCAATCGGGAATGGAAGTGCCCTTGCAAATTGGGCTGGGGACCGTAAAAGCCGATTCTGTTTTTTTAATTTGGCCCGACAATTCTTTTCAGCGGATAACACTTGCTGCAGATTCTCTTCAGCAGCATGTTAACTACGAGCAAGGGCTTCCAAAATTCGATTATTCTGTACTGACCAATTTTTATGCGAATAGTAGCATTGCGTTACAGGATATTACTCAGCAAACTAACCTGTTGTTTCAGCATAAAGAAAACTCTTTTGTTGAATTTGACCGGGAACCGCTGATGCCGTTCATGGTTTCAAAAGAAGGACCTGCAGTAGCAGTAGGTGATGTAAACCATGATGGTCTTGATGATGTGTTCATGGGTTCTTCAAAGTGGGAAAAAAGTGCTGTGTTTATACAGCAATCCTCCGGTACATTTAAGAAAATGCTGCAACCGGATTTGGATAATGACAGTACCTATGAAGATGTGGATGCCTGCTGGGTTGATGTGAATAAGGATGGTTTCCCTGACCTGGTAGTGGCAAGCGGAGGTAACGAATACTATCTGGTAAGCGAGTTCTTATTTCCCAGGGTGTATCTGAATGACGGGGAGGGGAACCTTAGAAAAAAGACAGATGCATTCAAGGATATTCTTATGACGGCTTCTTCTGTAGCCGCCAATGATTTTAATAATGATGGAAACATAGATCTATTCATTGGGGGAAGAGCTGTGCCATGGGACTACGGTAAAGTGCCTGCCTCTTATTTGTTACAGAATGATGGAACGGGAAAATTTACAGATGTTACGGCGAAATATGCACCGGATTTGGGAAATGCCGGGTTTATAAAACATGCTTCCTGGATTGATATTGACAAAGATAATGATAACGACCTGGTCGTTTCATTGGAATGGGATGGCATTTGTGCTTTCATAAATGACAAAGGAAAATTTTCAAAAAAATATCTTACTGAAAAAAAAGGTTGGTGGAATTTTGTATTGCCCTGCGATATAGATAATGATGGAGATATGGATTTCATTGCCGGGAACCAGGGACTTAATAGCAGGCTACAGGCCACTGATAAAGAGCCGGTGCGGATGTATTATTATGATTTTGATGGCAATGGTAAAAAAGAACAGGTAATCACCTATTACCTGCAGGGCAGAGAGATACTATTTACGAACAAAGCTGACCTGGAAAAACAAATGCCGATTGTAAAGAAAAAGTTTCTATATGCTGAAGATTTTGCAAAAGCATCGCTCAAAGATATATTTGGTGCGGATAAACTTAAAAAGGCAACTGTCTATACAGCCAACTATTTTTCCAATGCGGTATTGATCAATGATGGTAATTTGAATTTTACAGTGAAAGCATTTTCGTGGCCAACCCAGCTTACCGCTTACAAGGATGCGGCGATCATCAACGCCAATAACGACAATCTTCCAGACATCTTACTGGCCGGAAACTTTTATCCTAATAATATACAAATGGGCCGCTATGACGCAGACTATGGGTCCCTGCTTATTAATTTGGGCAATGGCTCATTCAGGTATGAGCAGGTAAAAGGGGTCAATATTAAAGGCGAAGTAAGACGTATAAAAAAACTGACACTTGCCAATAAACAGGAAGCCTTTGTGCTGGCAAGAAATAATGACAGTTTAATGGTGATCAGGCAAAAATAACATCCGTCAGAAGATCGGGTAATACACTTTCAGCTGTACGATCTGGTCGTCGGTAAAATCATAGCCATCGCTTAAGAATTTCTTAAAAGGAATAGCCATACTCGAAAGGTTATGATCTGTTTTAAAAGATTCTAACGCCTGAACTGCTTTGTCCGATTCTCCAAAAGGTCCCTGGTAAGTGGCTTCCAGCAGATTTTTGCCTGCAGGCATCATTTTTTGCTCAAATGGATCAGCCGGAGGGATATTTATTCTGTTCGTGACGCCGATACTCGCAAATAAAGTGATTTTATCATCCCCGGTTTTTTGAGAATAGAAAATCCTTACGCCGTTATAACCGGCCTTGTTTTTCTCTGCATAGGCGATCAGCTGTTCAAAAAGTTTCCGGGTGGCATTTCTTTTTTCACTAAGCGCTACTGTTTCAGCGATAAAAAGAAACAAGGTGTCCGTAACTGTTACCGGTTGTATTTCAAAGCCGTAAAACCGCTTTGTATCTTCCATGTACTCTTTAAAATTGGTTAAGCTTTGCAAGGCGTTTTTTTCTAAATTCCCTTTATTGAACCACTGTTTAAATAAGGAGGTTTTATAGGTCATTGTTACTACTGCTTGTTCCTGCCTGGTCGTATCCGGGATAACTGAAAAATGAAAGTATTTTTTTTGCCTGCCGGAAAAGGTTTTCAGAAGGGTGCTGTATATGGATTGGTTGGTGATCTCAATAGAATCATTGCCGGATCTGATGATGTTGTTATTGTCGTTGTATTGAATATCGGGCTGCAAAGCTGTATTTGCAAAAGGCATATACCATTTTACAAGATTTGCAGGGTCAGTCAATTGCTGGGAAACCTTCAGTGCTGGTAAAGAAATTTTGACTGTCTTCCGGACAGTTCGCTGAACAAGAAAAATGTATAAAAGGAAAGAGGAGACTGTTAGTAACAACAAAGCTGATAGAATATTCCGCATCCTCATTTTATTAATTTCATTTAGTAACATGCAAAATATATAATTGGGCGGAAATTACAGTAAAACTTTAGTTGATTCTGGATCTGGCTGGCAATTGAATCATTTTGCCAACAACAAACGTTTGCAAAGGATTAACTCATTCGGGTTGATTTCTTTAAGCTCTTCCTTTTGTATATTTAAATTACTTCAAATGATTGCTTATGCCCCTGACAAAACCCAAGTTGAGCTTCTGGCAAATTTGGAATATGAGCTTTGGGTTTTTAGGAATTCAATACTCCTTTGGGTTGCAGCAATCGGCTGTTAACCCCATTTATTCTTTTCTCGGTGCCGACCCGGATAGTCTCCCGATACTAAACCTTGCCGGACCCATGACTGGGTTATTAATTCAACCACTTATTGGGGCCATGAGTGATAAAACATGGAGTCCAAAATGGGGCAGAAGAAAACCTTATTTTTTGGTAGGTGCTATTATGTGCAGTATTGCCTTATTCCTTTTTCCTTTCAGCAGCAGTTTGTGGATGGCCGCTGGTTTGTTATGGTTGCTGGATGCAGGCAACAATACGGCAATGGAACCATACAGAGCTTTTGTTGCAGATAAACTTCCCCGCAGCCAGTTTGCAACAGGATTTATGATGCAAAGTTTTTTTACAGGCCTGGGAATTACGCTGGCTAATATCTGCCTTTACTTTTTTGAAAAGAAAAATTTGTTCCCCGGAAAATCTGCCTCAGGTATTCCTTATTGGGTTTACATTGCTTTTTTTATTGGCGCAGCCTGTTCCATAACAACTGTTTTATGGTCGGTGATTAAAACTCCTGAGATACCACCTACCGATGAAGAGTTACAAAAATTAAGATCTGCGAAACATGGATTTTTTGAACCTTTCAAAGAGATTGCTTCAGCCATATCCAATATGCCAAAGGTAATGTGGCAATTAGCAGCTGTGTATTTATTTCAATGGTATGGTATGTTTTGCTACTGGCAATATGTATCGCATAGTGTCGCAAAATCTGTATGGCATACAACATCACAGGAAAACCCAACGCTTTACGGTGAAGCTGCAGGATGGGCCAGTTTATTAAATGCCACCTATAATATTGTTACATTTTTATCTGCATTTGGTCTTGCCTGGTATGCAAAAAAAATTGGAGCAAAATGGGTGCATGCTGTATGTGTTGTTCTTGCGGGAATTGGTTTGATGATATTGCCCCAGTTAAGCGACAAAAACCTGATGTTTTTACCGATGATTGGATTAGGAATAGGATGGGCCAGCATGATGGGTATTCCTTATTTATTGGTAGTGGATAAAATACCAAAGGAGCGATATGGTGTTTATATGGGTATTATAAATATGATGATTGTATTGCCTATGCTTATACAAACATTGACATTTGGATTTATTTATAAAAATATTTTAGGTCAGAATCCTGGCAATGCACTGTCATTTGCAGGAGTATTCCTCGTAATTGCAGCGTTGTTAACACTCTTAATTAAAGGAGGAAAGCCATCATCTGGTAATATTGATTTGCCGGTAAGCGGCGGTCATTAGAAGAGTAGAAAAATTACAAAAAATAAATAAAATCAATTTAATTACAACCTTTAATGCTAAGTTCAAACAATAAGGAACTGAATACTCTAAGTTCGCCGCAAACTGGCAAAGAAGGGATCCGCAATAAAATACTCTGTGTCGGCGAAGCATTAATTGATATGATTTGTACAGATAAAGGTAAATCGTTGTCAGATGGTGTAAACTTTTTGAAAAAACCCGGGGGTGCTCCAACCAATGTAGCTGCTGCTATTGCCGCATTGGGAGGATCGGTAGAGCTGGCAGCCAAAGTAGGCGCTGATCCATTTGGTAAACACCTGATTGATGTAATGCAATCCTTTGGCGTTTCTACAAAATGGATGCTGCAGGATGAAAACAATTTTACCACTTTCGCCTTTGTGTCTCTGATGGAAAATGGGGAAAGAGATTTTTTTTTCAACCGGGGTGCAGACGGGCAATTAACCCGTCAGGAAGTAGAAGATATTGATCTTAATGAATTTTCTATTATTCATTTTGGGTCGGCTACAGGCTTTTTGCCTGGTCCTCTGCAAGCAGCTTACTCGGGTCTGTTGCAAAAGGCATTACAAAAGAATATTTTAATAAGCTTTGATCCTAACTATCGCCATTTATTATTTCAAAACAATCTTAAAACTTTTATAGATCAGTCTTGGAATTTTCTTGAGTCCTGTCATTTTTTTAAGGTAAGCGATGAAGAAGCCATGCTGATTACGGGTTGTGCTGCATTGGAAGACGCGGCAGCGTTCCTATTGAAGAAAACAACGGGCATTTTCGCTATTACATTAGGTAAAGACGGAACAATGCTCGGTATAAATGGTAAAATAATGACTATTGAAAGCATACCTGTAAAACCAGTTGATACCACAGGCGCCGGTGATGCATTTGTAGGGGCCGTTTTATTCCAGTTGAGTTTTAAAAGTATTGAAGAAATTAAATCACTTTCTGATTTGGAATGGAAAAGAATAATTTATAATGGTAATAAGGCAGGTGGCCGCACCTGTGAATATTTGGGAGCTATGGAAGCCTTTAAGCATTTAAGTAATGATATATTTAACTAAGCAAAGAAATGCTCACTGATAAATTACCTATAAAAGAAAAAGAAAAGTCAGCAGCTTTCGAAAAATTATTTAATGAAAGATTTCAGCAGGGCCTGGGAGAACTGAGTAATCTGTATAATACGGTGTATGCTGCTCATCCTGATAATGCAAAAGAATTTCATCATCTGCTTGAAACAATTACTACCGCTTTTATTCAACGGTCAGAAAAACTAAATCAACGGGATATCGAAAAATTGAAAACGGAACCGGAACATTGGTTTCTTAGTAACCAGATTACGGGGATGAGTTTGTATGTAGATCGTTTTAGCAGCAACCTGGAAGGGCTTAAAAATAAGTTAGATTATTTTGATAAACTTGGTGTTAATTTTCTACACCTGATGCCGGTATTCGAAAGCCCGGCAAGTCAAAGCGATGGCGGTTATGCCGTTTCCAATTTCAGAAAAGTAGATAACCGGTTTGGTACAATAGATGATTTGAAAAATCTGCAAAATGAAATGCAGCATCGCAATATGTACCTGATGCTCGACATTGTACTCAACCATACTTCAGATCAGCATGAATGGGCATTGAAAGCAAAAGCTGGCGATAAGAAGTACCAGGATTATTTTTATTTCTATAATAACCGGCGAATACCAGACGACTATGAAAAATCAATGCCAGAAGTTTTTCCCGAAACTTCACCCGGAAATTTTACCTATGTGGCTGAGTGCACCAAATGGGTGATGACGGTTTTTCATAATTACCAGTGGGATTTAAATTTTACCAATCCCCGCGTACTTGTCGAAATGATGGATACGATTTTCTTTTATGCTAATCTGGGCGTTGATATTTTGCGGATAGATGCTCCAGCCTTTATTTGGAAGCAGATGGGTACTGGCTGCCAAAATCTGCCAATGGCACATACTTTACTTCAACTAATAAAGCAGTGTGTTCAAATTGCTGCACCGGGAATGGCATTATTGGGTGAAGCAATCGTATCTCCTGATGAGATAATGAAATATTTCGGCACAGGCGATAAAGAAGCACAGGAGTGTGACTTTGCCTATAATGCAACTCATATGGCATTACAATGGGATGCTTTAGCTACCGGCGAGACAAAAGTTATGCTGGCAGCACAAAACGAACTTTTAAAGAAACCTTATGATACTTCCTGGATTACTTACACAAGATGCCATGATGATATTGGGTTGGGATATGAAAACTATATGATCGAAGCCGCTGGTTACAATCCATTTGAACATCGCCGGTTCCTGATGAATTATTATTCTGGAAATTATGAAGGCTCCCCTGCAAAAGGGGCTTTGTTTTCTGTAAATGAAAAAACGGGTGATGCAAGAATCAGTGGTACACTGGCATCTCTTTGTGGATTAGAAGCTGCGATAGAAAGGAATGATAATACAGCAACGCAACTGGCTATCAGAAAAATTTTGCTGATGCAGGCGCATAGTTTTTTCATCGGTGGTATTCCGGTTATTTTTTATGGAGATGAAGCTGGATACACGAATGATTATTCTTATCTTCAGGACGATAGTAAAAGCTATGATAACCGATGGATGCACCGCCCATTGATTGACTGGGAAAGAAACAAACAAATACAAGTAAAAGGCACACCGGAACAAATAATATTTTCTTCTACGCAGAAATTAATAGCTATCCGTAAAAAACTGGCTATGATAGCTGATAGGAAAAATCTTACCTGGCTTACCCCGCACAATATCCATGTGGCCGGTTACCTGCGGGCATGGAATGATGACCGGGTATATTGCTTATTTAATTTTAGCGATAAAGAACAGCATCTCACCTGGTATGCCTTCAAGGAACATGGAATGAAGCCTTTAAAACTGTATGACCATTGGCAGGAAAAAAAATATACCATTAAAAATGACCATGAGTATTTCACGCTGCCACCGTATACATTTTTTATTCTTGAGACGGTGAAATAACTATTCAGTTATTCCATACTTTGCAATCAATGCAAGTAATACACCATTTGTCCATCCAAAACCATCCTGGCCGGGATATTCGCCGCCTCCAGCTTCCAGCTCAGTATCTGCTACATTATATTTTTCCATTAACTTACCAGTACGCAGGTATACATCGTTATTCAATTTTATCCATCGCTTTGCAATAGCTGTAGCCAGTTCTTTCTGGTCTGAATTGTCCAGTGCGCTTATAACCACCCACTCTAACGGAGCCCAGCCATTTGGTGCATCCCATTGTTGTTTGTTGGAAATACCTGAGGTTACTATGCCACCATCTTTTAATAAAGTCAGCTTTACCTTTGACGCAGCCGCAGCTCCATTATCATTTTGTTCATCGACTGAAGTACGTAAAAGCCATAGGGGAAAGAATGATGCGGGCGTAAACTTTCCGGTTTGTTTTTTCTTTCTCCAGTTATAATCATAATATATTTTTTCATTTGAATTATAACAATATTTCTGAATTGCTTTATATCTTTTTTCAGCTTTTGTCTTATAAAAATCACTTTTCTTATCATTGTCATGCGAATCATAAAATTCTGACAGCATCTTTTCGGTGTTATATAATAAACAGTTTAAGTCAATCGGTATTATATCTGTCGTCTCTATTGTAGATAAATCATTTTCTTCAGCCAGCCAACGGCTGCTGAAATCCCAACCGCTTTCAGCTGCAGAACGAAGGTGGTTATAAACTTTTTTATTATCTCTTTTACTTTTTGATGCTGTTGCTATATCATCTGCCCAGCTTTCCTGCCGCGGTATAAATAATTCGTCGCAATAGCGGTTAAGCATACTTCCATCGGGGAGACGAACTAATTTTTTTGAAGCTGTTCCTGTTTTAATAGTAGTATGGCCATTCATCCAGTAGTTATATTCCTTTTCTATAGCAGGGACGTAATTTTTTAATTCTTCATTTCCTGTTGCAGAACAAAAGAGCTGCACCATCAATGCAAAGAAAGGCGGCTGGCTCCGGCTCAGATAATAACTTCTATTTCCATTGGGAATATGTCCATATGTATTAATGAGGTATTTAAAATTATCCAGCATGTGCCGCATTGTTTCTGTCTCGCCGCTTTCTTTTAACCCAAGCATGGTAAAGTATGAATCCCAGTAATAAATTTCCCGGAAGCGACCACCTGGTACTATGTAAGGATACGGTAAGGCAAGCAATGAGGAGCCTTCAATCGTTTTATCCTGTTCTCTTTTCAGATTACCCCAAAGGTTCTTAATGTGTATTCTCACATCTTTCTCCAGTTGTATATAATTAAAGGCGGGTGGAGCAGGCGGCATATCAAAATTTTCTTCTACAAATTTTGATAGGGAAAACTTTATAGCTGGATTGTTTTTGATTTTTAAATAATCTGCAACAATAGCTGGTGGTTTTCTTTTCGGAACACAATCCACAAAAGTTTTATTGTCGGGAAATATGCGGTTCATTTGAACATCAACAAACAACTGACCATAGATTACATCAGGAGTTTGGATCTTCTGGCTATAAATAGTTAGATTGGTTTGTACCGCAATAAGAAAGACGAATATTTTTTTCATACTATTGTATTACTGATAAAGGTAAATGAAAGCGGCGTTCCAATTGCGCAGCAAGCCACTTTTTAAATGATTTGCAACAAAGCTTATTCTGCGCCATCAGTTCTTGCCCTTGCAATAGCATAGCCGCCTACTTTATTGCCCGTCTCCAATCCTTTTTCACAATCGCTGCGGTAGTGAATGGCTCCGTACAAACGGGATAGCGATGCTTCTTTTGCCATAGCGGTATAGTCAGCCAGCCTTGCCGGAATAATATGACCTAATATAGTAGCTGCTGCTGCACTAAAAGTTGAATGACCGGAAATATAGGCTGGAAAATTTGGCAGCCCGGTTACTGTTTTTATTCGTGCGTCCATTTGCGATGGCCGCGGATTGGAGTAAAAAGACTTTGCATCCCAACAACTAATTGCAGCATCCATCAAAGACATATTCAATAAGCCCATATTTCTGGCCCATCTTACTTCGCTGAAATTTTGTTTTACAAAATCTTCGCAGGCAACAGCATTCCAGTGCCCGGGTGGTGTATAGGTACTTACACCATCTGCCCAGAAATGTGCAATTCTTATTTGTTCCCTTGTTGGTTTTAAACTGTAGTTATAAACTTCTGCCAACTCGTCTTTGAATTGCTGCGAAGAAGTAGAAGGAGGTGCTGCCGGACGAATAGTTGTTACCATTGTTAATGAATCAAATAACCATGCTTTTACTTTTCCAAATGCAGGCAACATGGGTGGACGTTTTGGCGATTCCTGGCTTAACCAGGGAATTTCACCTCTTATAATACAATCTGTTTCTAATTGTGTCCACAAAGTTTGATTGCCTGCAGCAATAACAGCTCTGTCGCCTCTTGCTCTTGTTACAAATATTTGTGCAACAGATTTTCCTAATGCTTCGCCAGCTTCCAGCTCACTACGGATATTAGCACCGGCAATAATCCTTGCCCTTTTATGTTCTTCAGCTTTTTGTTGAATAAAGTCGTGGTCGCCGGGAAATAATAGTTTTAATATTTCTACCGCTGCCCCTTCTACTACTGCATCTTCTGATGGAAAGGAAGGAAGATCAGATTTTGGAATCAGGCAATTTATGGTGGCATCCACGGTATAAGGTGCAGCCCGATTATATAATTTTTTATAATGCCACGCAGCTACGAGAGCATCATATAGTGTAGCAGCCAGATAAGCATAGGCTCTTGCTGCGTAAGGTGGGTTAGCAAAAGGAAATAGCGGATAGGCCAATGGATTGGCAGCACTGGGACTAGGATAAGTGCCATCGGGGTTATTAACCGGCGCAACATTATGCTTTGCCACCAGTTCTCTCATTATTTCATTCCATCTTAATACAGCTCCGGCACTCCAATACTTTACTGCATTTTTTTCTGTGGAAGTCATATTAGCCTGAAAACTCTTTATTTCGTTTATTTGCACAACATAATCAGGAGAAGAAGTCGCAATAGGGGCAGGTACAGGAAACTCTGTTGGACCGGTTATTAAAATAGGTTTCCATATCCCTGCATCTATATCAAGCGATGCTGGTTGCAGGGCCGGAAACTCCATATTGCGTTCAGTAATATCTTTTGAGCAGGAGCTTGCCAGTACAAAAGCAAATAAGGCAGGTAGTATATATCTTTTTTTCATAATAAAAATTTTAAAGCGTTTTAGTATCTTTCTTTTCTTTTTTAGAAAGATCAACTACATAAAACAGGCCGGCACCAAAACTGTTTATTTGTCCCATATTTCTACCGGCAATTGTGGTAAATATATTACCTACCACAGCAAGCTGTGGCATAAAAGGCATAGGGTATTTACCATTAAAACCAATCCTTGTTGCATTCATTTTATTACTGGGGAAAGGCATATTGTTACGGGTTATATCAAAACCGCCCAGCGTAGTCCAATTGTCTAACACTAATTCGGCATATGCTCCTTTGTTGCGGTAGCCAGTTCTTACATTAAAAGACGCTGCATCGGGCATTTCTACTTCATTGCTGTAATGCATTTCTGTGGTGTAATAGGCCGTGCGGTCAATTTCAATATTACTTCTGCGGATATAAGTGCCGGAAACAGTGGCAAATAAAGAACCTCTTTGATAATCTGCCATAGCCCGGAGGGAAAGGGCTTTAGTTTCCAGCCCTATGGACATTGGTAAAAAATCAGCCGTGTAATCAGATACTGGTAACGAATAACCACCGATGGCAAAAAAGGATAAACGGCCCTGCCCGATTTTTTTACTGTAAGCTTTCCACTTTATCCAGAGAGAAAGGTCTTGTATCCCTTTCATTCCTTTTAATTGTCCGGCTGATGCTTTTGTTTTTACATACGGCAAACCAAACAGCACATTTAATTTATTGGTGATGCCATAGTTGCCCATCATGTTGTACATGGTAGTGGATACAGTTCCAAGATTTGCATTGTCTCTTTTCAGTGTTCCTTCCCAATAGTTTTTCCAGTTACTGTAACCATACATAGGGCCAATACAGAAAGCACCTTTTTCCATCATCACAGCATCTATATCTGTTTGAGCTTTGACAGGGTTTATCAGTAATAACAAAAACAAACCGCTGAATATTATTTTTATTAGCTGTTTCATTTAAATTGATTTTTTAAGTCTTAACCGCTTTATAATAAATTCTCCAAGCCTTGTTCCGGCTTCATTCCCATGATCGTTATCGAAGCGGTAGTGGATACCGCCGTATAACCTTGACATGGCTGCTTCTTTTGCCGCCAACCGAAATGACAGTATCTCCCGGCTTTTAATACCAAATTCCAGGGAGGAGGTATCCGTAAAAGATAAATTATCACCAAACCATTGTGTCATCACTTCAGCTGCTGCTGCGGAAATAGTGGCATGGCCGCTGGTATGTGATGGAAAGGGCGGTGTTTGAATATAAGGCTGCCAGTTGGCCGTTATATATTTATTAATCACCGTTTCAGGCCGCAGATAGTTACTGCGAAATTTTTCTTCCCAGCAACTAATGAAGGCATCATATAATGCAATGGCTGTTTCGGTGTAAGCCGCAACAGTTGTTGCAAAGTCTGCACCTGCTTTTTGCGCACCTATACCAACAATATTCATCCAGTGGCCTGGTGGTGAAAACTTCTTTGTAGCAAACATTACATGACCTGTTACATTCATCTTAAATGGGTTGTCATCCCAGAATTCAGCAATGTGTTTTTGCTCATCCGTCAAACTATCGCCAATTTTTTTTACTTCCATCAGGTAACGATAGTATTCATTGTTTGTATTCTTCATAGTATAGGCCGGAGCCGGGGTTGGCCGGAACTGCGAAGCACTGTCCATTATCATGGGCCTCATTTCACTCCAGTGCGGTTCTATTGCCTGTGCATACATAGGCGGTGTTGGCACCCAACGGCCTTCTTCTTCTGTTACAGTAAATTTTGATGCAGTACGCAATTGTAAGTAATTATCGTTTTTACTCCAGCGAAGAATATGATTAGCGACCGAATCAGCTACTTTCCGGGAAGCTTTTTTCATGGCACTGCTCATGTGAGCAACAGATGCCATCGAATCTAACTGGTCTACATACTGCTGCATACTTCCTTCGGGAAAAGTAACAGCTTCACCTGCTTTGCAGAAGGCTAATAGTGCAGCGTATTGTAAATCTGCACCGGTAGTGTCAATGCCCGGAAATCCAGGCAAATGTTTTATTTGTCCTGCAAGGCTTTGAAAACGGTTGTCGCCGAGTACCATCACTTCATAAGCAGCAATATTTGCATATACATAATTGCGGCTGGCAATCATCGGCGGAAAATTATTTTCCAGCACTACATTGTTCAGTTGCTTTACTGTTTTACAATACAGTAATGGGTCGCTGGTAAATTTTTTATAATCGTGTTGCTGACAGGATGTTATTAACAAACCCATCATGGCAATAGCCAGTATGCATCTCATTTTAGTAATATTAATAAGGAATAAAAAATAAATGCTGCGTTAGTATAGCAGCAAAATGTGAGAACCTCTTATGCTTCGGGAGGTTGTTCGGGGCTATGGTGAGAGCCGGAGACAATAAAATTTTCAGGATCGTTTATCTTTTGAATTGAAACGGCAACAGTTTTTTTTGTCATATCAGGAATATAGAACTCCTCACATTCGGTTATGTTATTCTTGGATACGGAATGTTTCGGACTATCAGACTTTTTTGCACCATCCGTACTTTGTAAATCGTTTGCGAGTTGAAAAAACTGGTCTCTTGCCGATTCAATCCTGTGTTTATTTTCGTTAGCAATACATTTTACAACCAGCATACCATCCTGCACTTTACGTTTTACATATTTGTAATGCTGGCCATCAACGGTAATTTCTCCATCGTAGCGTTCAAAATCCTTCCAGTCGGTTTGATAGGGTAAATCAAGGGGCACTTTCATCTCAATCAGTGCGGCTTCGTTGTAGTCATTACTGTCAATCTTTGCTTCCAGTTTGGTATCAGCCTTCTGCTGCATCCAGTTCATTACAAAGCGGTAGCCAACCCAGTTGAATACAAGAATCAATAACAGTAATATGGCAGCAGTCTTTTTCAATTAAAATAATCAGTAACAAATTAAACAATTATTTTATAATGTGAATATTTAAATTCAAACTGAAATTTTAAACAGGAAACTATTTACCCACCACAAAACTTTTCTGCGCTGGCCCAGCTATTTTGATAGTCAAACTTTTCCATTGCGGCGGTAACACAGATTTTATCTGCACAATACCTTTCGGCGTAATTTCTAACCCGCCAAAACCCATCAGTACACTTTGTATAATACCACCTGCACCGGTGGCGAAATAAGGATTGGTACCACCTTTTGTTTCTGCAATTACCCTAAAAGGGGGGTTAAGGTTGGGCACATAAGCATCTTTAAACCAATGCCATGCTTTATCCTTATCGCCCAATCTTGCATATAATAAGGAAAAGATGGCCTGTGTCATAGCCGGAGTTCCTTCATCAGGAATTTTTGTTTCGTAATACTCCAGGTCTTTACGAATTTGTTTGGGGTCGGTAATTTCTTTTAACGGGTATGATAAAAGATTTACATCGGCCTGCTTGATGCCTTCACCATTGTAAGATGCATGTTCCCTTGTAACTCCGTTATCCATTTTAAGTATCGGAATGTTATTTGACACATTCATCCAGTCTCCATCAGGAGTAATGCCTAATACTTTTGCTGCTTCAGTAGCATACTGAAGATTTACCTTTGCTGCTGCATTGGTAAAAGCATTATTGTCAACATTTTCTGCCCATTCATCAGCAGCCACCACATTTTTTATATCATATTTTCCCGTTCCATTTCTTTCTACCCGGCTTGCCCAAAAATCAGCGGTGGCTGAAAGGATCGGCCAGCCTTTTTCTTTCAACCAGTTTTTATCCTGTGTTACACAATAATAATTCCATGCGGCTATGCCAACACAGGCAGTTATATGATGCTCAAACGGGCCACTTAATGCCCACACCGGCGTTTCTTCTACACCTGTTTCTGCACTTTCCCAGGGAAACATGGCACCTTTATATCCTTTACTAAAAGCATTTCGTTTTGCTGCTTCCAATCGTTGATAACGGTATTCCATCATACTCTTTGCTAATTCAGGGTGCAATATTAGTATGGCGGGAAACATCCACAACTCAGTATCCCAGAATACATGGCCATTATAACCAAGACCACTTAAGCCCATTGGCGATGGAGACAGTGCTGTTCCTTCTCTTGTAAACGAATATAAATGGTACAACATGCTGTGAACATCCTGCTGGCTTTGTGCATCACCTTCGATAGTGATATCGCTTTTCCAGAGTTCATCCCAGGCCTTGTTATGAAAATTCAACAGCCGTTCCCGGCCTTCTAATTTTGCATAGATCGTTAATCGTTCTGCTTCATTCAATGGGTCGTCATGATGAGCAGAAGTAATAGATGAACCGGCAATAGAATAACGATAGGTTTCTCCGGCCTTTATTTTCCTGCTGAACTTCATCAGGTGCATGTTGTTATCCCACATTTCGTGAATTACTCTCGGCTCCTGGCCATGTGGTTCACTGAATAAAAATGTATTGGAAGCACACATCAGTAGTTTCCCCGTGGGGCTTTTTGCTGATGAAGTCAACAAACTGATGACAACATGCGGTCTGTCAATTTCATTATAATAATTCTGAACATCTTTTAGTGCATCCGGTGCCTCCATCACACTGCTGCTGCTGATAGTTATATCTTTTTTTGCCGTAACAGTTATGTCCATCAATACTGAAAAAGGTAACTGACGTAATGAGTAATATGTATAGGAAACAGAAGCTTTGTCAGTATACTCAAATGAAGTGGTGAAACCGGCATGCTGCATATCCAGTTCCTGTTTCAGGTTGCTGGTATTTTTATTATCAACTTTGCGTCCATCAATATCCAGCGTGGCATTCAGCAGATTAAAGCTGCGTAAAAAATTACTGACTCTTCCACGGCCATATAAATCATAAGCACCGGCCAGTACTACATCTTTTATTTTAAAAGGCTCGGGGGCAGATACAATACCAATCATTCCGTTGGCAACGGTAACGCCATAATAATTGGAAGGATCTATTTTGCTGGCAGTAATTTTCCAGGGGTCCGTTTGTGCCGAAAGATTAAGGGATAATAGCAATACAATATAGGGCGTAATTTTTTTAATGAACATGGCAACAGGTTTCGTTATAATCTTGATTATAAAGGTGATGTATAATCCGTAAAAAAAAATTCCCCAAACGTTTGCGGTTTATAATTTTTGTAAAACTGAATAAATGCAGTGAGCGCTGACCTTTTTTTGCGTTAAATTCTAACTTGTTTTATGCCTTATATTTTGATGATGGGAAATACAATTGACTAAGTATAGGGAATTACTTAGGATTTTGTAAACGATTGTACAGCTATATTGTAAAACAACTTTTGCAGATATTGCTAAGAGTTGATTACAACAGCTGCTACCGTATCCCGTGAATTAAGGAATTATCCTCTCATCTGTAATTAAACCAAAAAATCAGTAAAGCTTGCTGCAATAAGACTTAAATATAAACGAAATCGGGTTGCTTTCTCACTTCTTCTCGGTAAAACACATTAGTATTATTTTTCCAATCGAAGAAAAAATTTCGTTCAGACTTCTCTCTCCCCAGGAAATAATATTTGCTGAATGCAGCATTGCGCCTGTTTTTTTGACCTATATGATCAATAAAGCCCGGGTAGAAATAGCTGATATTAACCACCCCGTTTCTATTATTTCCCACCTCCATTTTTTTGCTAAGGCGAGCTTTAGTACAGTTGAATTGTTTTACGTTTTGTCTTGAACCTCCCGATATTTTTTAAACAGGAGGGTTTTTTCCGGATAAAGGGGAAAATTGCTTTCAATAGCCAAAATAAAATTTGGTGAAAGTTAAAATTGTACTAACATTGTGTGTTTAATACACATTCGGTCGTGTCTTTTATACATAGTATGTGTTTCAAATAGATTGCTAACATTTAATGATTGCTTATGTCCTTTCAAAAATTAATTAAGGCCGCTGGCCTTATTTTGCTCGCACTTGTAACCCAGGTGTCGTTCGCACAAAACCGGGTAATTACCGGGAAAATCACGGATTCGAAAGACGGTACAGCTATGTCGGGAGTCAATATTACCGGCAAGGGTACCCGTATCGGAGTCCAGTCCAAAGCGGATGGTACTTACAGTATTTCATTACCAGCAACAGTAAATGCTTTGAACGTTACTTCTGTTGGCTTTACCTCCCGGGAGATCTCCATTGCCGGAACAACTACGGCCGATGTGGTTCTGGAAGCCAGCAACTTTGCGTTGAATGAAGTGGTGGTGATTGGTTATGGAACGCAAAGAAGAAAAGATGTTACAGGGGCTATTTCAAAAGTTTCAGGCGAAAAACTAAATACCATTGTGTCGCCAAGTTTTGAATCTGCATTGCAGGGAAAAGCACCGGGTGTGCAGGTTTTACAGGGAAATGGACTCGCGGGTTCTGGTGCGGTGATACGTATTCGCGGTGTTGGTTCTATTTCTGCCAGTGGCGATCCCCTGTATGTAGTGGATGGCATTCCTATCATCTCTGACCAGTTTTCCCGTGGCAACGGAGGTGCAATGAATCAAAACCCTTTAGCTTCCATCAATCCATCAGATATTGAATCAATAGAAATTCTAAAAGATGCCGGTGCAACTGGTATCTACGGGTCGAGAGGAGCAAATGGTGTAATCTTAATAACAACGAAAAGAGGAAAGTCGGGGAAAATGAGGTTCAATTATTCAACACGCCTTGGAGCCGCCACTTTTGCCAAAAGACAAGAGTTTGCAAATTCTTCCGAATGGTTACAATTAAGACAAGAAGCCTGGGAAAACGATGGATTTGTAGGTGAAGCAACGCTGCCCGGCGGATATAATTATGCTACGGCCAGTCAAAATAATACAGACTGGTGGGACCTGCTAACACAAGTCGGTTTTATTAATGAGCATAATTTAAGTATGACCCAGGGTACTGATAAATTAAAAACTTTTGCTAATCTGTCTTATAGCAACAACGAAGGCTATATTAAAACAAATAGCTATCAACGGTTAAGCGCCAGGCTGAACATGGATTATAAACTCCTTGATAATTTAAAAGTATCGCTTACTTCAGGATATAACAGAGGGACCAATAAAAGAGTATCTGCTGCCTGGGATGGAGGTATTGGTGATGCCATGAGTAGTGCCCTGCCATTTTATACTCCATACAATCCTGACGGGTCTTATTTCTTAAATGGAGCTAATCCTGTTAGAAAAATACAGGAAACAAAAAGAAGGGAAATAAATGAAAGATATATCGGTGGACTTTCTTTTGAATATGAGCCGATAAAGAATTTATTTGTAAGAGCCAATGGTTCAATTGAATATATAAAAGGGCTCGACAATATTTTTGAGACAGCCAATTGGATCAACAACCCTGATTCTGGTTATGCAAAAGCATCCCCTTACTGGGGAAACAATAAGAATGGGAATGTAACGGTTAACTACCTAAAGGATATTGGTCAAAATCATAAATTCAATTTCTTGCTGGGAGTTGAAGCAAATGAATATGTTCAGCAAAGTTACCTTTTTGAAATCGGACAATTTGCAAATGAACCTTTTTGGAAAAACCCTGACGCATTTAAAAAGCGCAGAGACTTTTTTATTCAGCAAAGAGAATCACAAACACCAGCACAGGCCACTGAAAAATCTGATGGCGAGTATACTTTTAACAGCTTTTTTAGCCGCATCAACTATTCGTTCAAAGAAAAAATTGCTTTACAATTTACTGCAAGGGTAGATGGCTCTTCTAAATTCGGATCTAATAATAAGCATGGATTTTTTCCAGCAGGCTCTGCTGCCTGGACATTGAGCGAAGAAGATTTTATCAAAAAATTAAAATTCGTTAATTTCTTAAAGTTCAGAGCAAGTTTTGGAATAGTAGGGAATGCCAGCATAGGCTCCGGGAATTACTATGACAATTATAGACAAGGAGGAACTCCTTACAATGGAGGCCCAACCTTATATTTGAATAATCTCGGCAACCCTGATCTAGCGTGGGAAGAGTTACAAAACGTTGATGTTGCTATCGAGTTCGCATTATTGGGAAGTAAATTAACTGGTGAACTTGCTTATTATAATAAACAGACAACTTCAACAATATTAGGTCCGGGTCTACCCGCTTCTGTCGGGGTCCCTAATATTAACAGAAATCTCTTTGACAGCAGGGTTTTGAATGAAGGCCTTGAGCTTAGTCTTAATTACAAAATAATAAACAAGCCAACTATTAAATGGTCAGTTGGTGGAAATATTTCAAGAAACTACAATGAAGTGTTAGACTGGGAACTTGGCCCGGATGCGGTAAGTGGTGGTACTAATGATACCCGTGTGGTAGAAGGGTTGCCATTAGGGGTTAATTACCTGGTTCGCTATTTTGGAGTTGATCCCGCAGACGGTTTGCCTATCTGGCTGGATAAAAACGGTAAACAAACAAAAACGTTTTCCTTGGATCATCGTGTATTTGCCGGAAGTGTAATGCCAGATTTTATTGGCGGTTTCAATACGGCAGCAGAGTATAAAGGGTTCGATCTTTCTGTATTGTTTACTTATGTAATCGGAGGAAATATTTATGATAACTCCGGAAAGTATCAATTCATGGGTGTATCTAAAAAGAACTGGAATTTCCGGGAAGATTTCTATGACAGATGGACAAAGCCGGGTGATGTTGCAAGATATCCTCGTCTTACCACTGATGCGACCAACTATCCGGGCTTACCAAGCGAAGATCAATTTAATTCTACTATGTTCTTACATGACGCCAGCTATTTACGTTTAAGGGAATTGGCACTTGGCTATTCTGTTTCCAGAAAAACTTTAGATAAATGGAAGATTAAGTCGCTTAAGGTTTATCTGTCTGGGTCTAACTTATTAACATTTACAAAATACCCAGGTGGCGATCCGGAAATAACCAGGGACTTTGAAAACCCGCAGGATAGAAACCTTAGCCCTAATGTATCTTATCTAACTGCGCCTACACAAAAAACATTTGTGTTTGGAATTAACCTTGGATTTTAAATATTTAATAATTGCTTGTATATGAAACAATTTATCAAAATATCGTTCCTGATACTGTTGGTCTTCAGCATTAGTTCTTGTAAGAAATTCCTGGAGAGACCACCAGAAGGCCAGTTAAATGAAGAGCAAGCGCTCAAATCGGAAGCCGATTTAAAAGCTTTTTCAAATGGCATTTATACAATAATATCTGATGGGGCTTTTTATGGCGGCCGATTCCAAATAATGAATGAGTTGTTAGGGGATCATTTCCGTGATTTCTTTCAGGGGGATTACGCAGAAATATATAAAAGGCAAAACTCCATTTTTGGTGGTACCAGGGATGGATTTTATTCAAAAGGATATGAAGCGATAGCAAGAGCTAATAAAGTTTTAGCAAGGTTGGATTTGGCCACCACTCAGAAAAACCTGATTGAAGGTGAAGCAAAACTTTTCCGTGGGATAGTTACTTTTGATTTAGTAAGAACGTTTGCCCAGCCATGGGGTTATTCTGCTGATAATTCTCATTTGGGAATTCCACTAAGAACCGTACTTGATTTAACTTCAAAACCTCGTTCAACCGTTGCACAGGTATATGCTCAGGTTATTGCGGATTTGACTTCCGCCGAAGCTTTATTACCGGATGTTACTGTAAATGGTAAATTCTATTCTGCCACTAAATGGGCAGCCAAGGCTTATTTGGCAAAAGTATATTTTCAGCAAAATGATTTTGTAAATGCTTATAAATATGCAAACGAAGTAATAGGCAGCAATAAGTTTATGATGGATGCTGGTTTTACAAACAGGTTTTCATTAGGATTGAGCACTGAGGGGATATTAACAATTGCTGATGATGCAAATGGCTTTAGGCCGGCTGGAGAGCTCATTGGAGCTCTTAGATCCGATGCAGGGTTACCTAATTTTCGATTTACTGACCAGTATTATAGTGTAGCTACCGCCAGGGCAGCAGATTTGCGAAGAGCTGCGTGGTATAGCAACACTTTACACCCCGGATTTAATGTGTCAACAAAATATAATAAAACCAATTTTGCATTACCGATCGTTCATCTAACAGAGATAAAGTTAATAAGGGCAGAAGCAGGTGCAGAAACTGGCGGAGCCAACCTGGCTGTTGCAATTGGCGATATTAATCAGATTATGACAAGGGCGTATGGCGGCACTTCTTTTAATCTCCCGTTGAATGCGACTGCTGCAGCTGTAATAGCAGCATCCCGCAGCGAAAGAGAATTGGAATTAGTTGGGGAAGGAAATCGCACACAAGAAATAAAACGTATAGGAGCAAGGAATGGTACTAATGTAGATCGTCGTGGTTCTGTATGGAATTGCAACGGTTTTATACTTCAATTTCCAAAAAATGAATTAGATGCTAATACGGCATTTATTATGAACGTAGAAGGAGGTTGTTTCTAAAAAAAAACGATTGTATATGAAATGAGCCGCTGTAATGATCAACAATAAAATTTTACACGGCGAATTACATGTGTCTAAAAATTATAAAAACGAAACGCATGAAAATAATTTTGAAAACAAGTCTGCTGGTCTTTGCCGCTGCCATCTTTTTTGCGGCCTGTACCCCTGTTGAACACAAGGAACTGGGGGCGCCAAGAAATATTATGGAGTCAATATCCGGTACCTGGAAACTTACCAAAGCTATTCAGGTGGATGAAGATGCCAGCAAAAAGGGATTTCCCTTTAAAGAGTTAGATATCACTACCCTTTTTCCCTATACTAATTTTTTGCTGACATTAAACCTTACCAACGGCGGCCCCGGCACATTTACGACCACTCCCGGTTCTTCACCAAGGATTATTAAACTGGCCAGCGGCAACTGGACCGTTGATAATATTGAGTATCCAAAAGTTATTACCCTGACCAGCGGGGCTGCTAACGAAAAAGTTACACTCGGAGGATATCCGGTTGGAGCATCGAATGCCCTTAAATTGAAAGTAGAAAGAAAAGATGCCGGTACGGGCAAACTACTGATTTCTTATAGTTACGAATTTGCTAAACAATAAATGATTGCTATATGAAGAAGCTATTATATTTTATCTTACTAGTTGTTACCGGCATTACGGTAAAAGCACAGAATCCTTCTTTTTCTCCGGCGACTTTTACGGCGGAAGATGAAGTGACACTGACGATTGATGTAACCGGTACAGGAATGGCCGGCGCAGTTGAAGCCTATATCTGGATATTTTCCAACCCGGATATTGGAGGTGGTGCCGACGGTGTTACAAACGGCAACTGGACCAACTCATCTAATGCAGCAAAAATGACGGCTGCCGGTACAAATAAGTGGAGCTTTAAATTTATAGGTACCACTATGTTTGGCCAGTCCCCGGCCCAGTTAAAAAGTTTTGGTTTCCTGGTGAAGAAAAAAGACGGGTCTTCCCAATCACCCGATTATAAACCTTACTTTTTTGATCCGCTGATCTTTACGCCTACAATGTTACGGGTTTTCCCGGCTAGAGTAGGCAGTGATGATGTTGTGACCGTGAATTTTGATAAGACCTATGGAGTCACTATTAATGAACAAAGAATGACACCTGTTTCTGCAACTGTTACAGTTTTTGATGAAACCGGTGCGCAGGTAGGATCACCGTTAACCATCAACGCAAGAAGCACTGGCACCAGCATCTGGTCTGCATCCTTTATTCCTTCTGTAAGTTTTACACCGGGTGCAGGACGCAGGCTGAATAAATTCAGGTATAAGTTTAACGGAACAGTACTGGATCCCGGAGGCGTGACCACCACCGTATCTTCCTCTGAAACAGAAGTTGTTTTTACAACAATGCAGTAAATCCGTTTTGTTTAAATGTATAAATTTTAAAAGAATGAAAAATTTTATCTACATACTTTCAGCAGCAATTGTACTGCTGAGCGGTTGTAAAAAAACCGATTTTGAAGGTAATTTATCAACCGGTGAGGGCCTGGTGAATTTTAGTTTACAAACACCTTCTTCAGGGACAAAGCTGGTATTAAATGGGGGTATCCCCAATAATCCTGTTACTATAACCTGGACAGCATCCAAACCGGGATTAAATACTGCACCTACCTATAAGTGGATCGCTGCTTTAAAGACCGGCGGATCACTTGAAGCGCCAGCCCTTGAAATCGCTTCGAACAGTAGCGGTACTGCTACCGCCTTAACGCTTACACAAAAGCAAATCGATGATGCCCTGGCTGCTAAAGGTATTGCCGCAGGTGTTACTACTGATTTTATCTGGAGTGTTGTGGCCGATAATGGCAGTACAAAAGTCCAGTCTACAGATGTTTTTAATATCACCATCACCCGGATGAAGGATGGCGCCAGCCCTTTTATTTTATTAGGCCCGGTACCCACTACTGTGGCGATGGAAATAAACCCTGTATCTACTACTGACGAGATAAAATTTAACTGGACAAGATCAAAACCAGCAACGGGTGGTCCTGTTGTTACTTACAGAGTGTTATTTACCAACAATAATAATTTTACCACGCCTTTATTTTCTATTGCTTCCAATAACAATGGCGTCGACTCTTTGCTGACCGTCACGACCAAACAGATCAGCGATTCTCTGGCCACGTATGGTTATGCCGACCTGAGCGTTCAGGCTGATCTTAAATGGACTGTGGTGGCTACCTCGGGAACCTGGAAGCAGCAGGCTGATTATACCAATACCCTGTCCATTCTTCGCCAGATCAAATTTTATTTAGTAGGAAATATTACCGGTTGGGATATTAATAATCCCTGGGAAATTATCACCGATAAAAAAGCTGATCGGTTTGGCAAAGTTTTTTATACTTATGTAAAATTAAATGCAGGTGATCAGTTTAAATTTTTCAAAATAAAAGGAGACTGGGGTTCAGGGTATGGAAATAATGGTGCCAGCGGTGCAGGATTTGCTACCGGTTTTAATGTGGGAGGTAATTTCCAGATTGCTACCAGTGGTATTTATCGCCTTACACTGGATGTGGCTAACAATATTGCGTATATACAGCAAAAGCAAGTGGGTATTGTAGGACAGATGCAGAGCTGGAATCCATCCGCACCTACCTATGGTGGTTATGCGGGCCGCGATAAGTTTATTATCATTACCAATTCTGCGCCCTCTGATGAATATAAACTGCATGACGGATCTGCCGGCCCTCAATGGACATTCGGTATCAAGGATGATCGCTGGTGGGGTGATGCGACAAACGGAAATCTTGATTATGACGGGAACGGCCCGAACCTGACGGCTGGTTCTACAAGAATAAGAACGATCTGGAACGGCACTAATACACAGCAGGTAAAGTATGAGAAAAGCCCTGCAACAGAAATGCGGGTGGTAGGTGATGGTATGCAGGCCGGACCTGTATGGAACCCGGGAGGATCGCCACAAATGACCTATAGCGGAAATGGCGTTTGGACGATAACCCTGAACCTGATCGCTAATAAGGATATCAAATTCTTAGCGGGCAACGATTGGGGTGCGTTTGATTATGAAGATAACAGTGGCGGCAGTCAGGCAACAGGCACTCCGAGGTCTATCAAATGGGACGGAGGGGGTAATTTTAGAACACCAACTACTGGAGGATCTTATACTATTACGCTTAATGAGCATACACAGACAGTAACGATCAACTAAAACACGGTTGAACATACTAAGAGGGCTGCCAGTACGGGCGGCCCTTTTTGTGCGTCAGGCACGTATATCAGCTATAGGGTGCAAGTCCCGAATACGCTTTACAGTAGGGAGTATTAGCCAATAGCAAGGGTGTCCATCGTG
>JAWXCO010000116.1:0-11877 GCA_034408705.1 Bacteroidota bacterium | reverse complement strand
CGCAGTAAACACCCTTGCTTTGGACTAACGGTTCCCGTTAGATGGCCCGTTTAGGACTTTAACCTTAAAGAACTGTGGCATGCATGGCGCACATAAAAAGGCCGTTACGCTTTTTAGCGTAACGGCCGGGTTTTCCCCTCACAAGAAATTCATATTCACAGGGCTTTTTGTTTTTCAGGATATTGGTTCGGTTGTCAGGGGTTTGGGCAAAACAGATAAGAGAGTAGAGAATTTCGGAATTTATCCGAAATAAAATCTCCAGCCTAGATTGACTGGAGATTTTCTCAGGGATGCTAATTATTTCGGAAGCACCACATGATCAATTACATGTATTACTCCATTGCTCTGGTAAACGTCTTTGATGGTAATCTCAGCAATACCTCCTTTCTAATCCTTTAGCATAAGCTTGCCTTCTTTTTTCATTACCAA
This sequence comes from Bacteroidota bacterium, assembly GCA_034408705.1. Lineage (GTDB taxonomy): Bacteria > Bacteroidota > Bacteroidia > Chitinophagales > Chitinophagaceae > JJ008. Next base: position 11,448 of record JAWXCO010000116.1, on the reverse strand, counting down.
AAGTTTTCCTCCTGCCACTGTTGTTAATTCAGCAGTGCCTTTTCCCTCTTTGATCTTAGTTTTCAAAGCATCTGCATCCAGTTTACCGGCTACCACATGGTAAGTAAGGATGCCTGTCAGTGTAGCTTTGTTTTCAGGTTTTACCAGGGTCTCAACAGTACCAGCAGGTAACATACCAAAAGAAGCATTTGTTGGTGCAAATACGGTGAAAGGACCTGCACTCATCAGAGTCTCTACCAGTCCTGCAGCTTTTACAGCAGCCATCAGTGTAGTGTGGTCTTTTGAGTTCTAGGCATTTTCAACAATATTCTTTGTGGGATACATCGGTGCACCGCCTACTTCAACTGTTTCTTCTTTCATAGTTTGAGCGGAGGCAACGTTCAACAAAAATGCTGCAGACAGCATCAGTCCGATTGATTTAAGCGTTTTCATGCGTTTTGACTTTAAGTTTTACTGATTATTTAATTATTAATGGGAACAGGAAGAGATACGGCAACTAAAAAGCTTTTGGATTTCACAATCGAAAGATTTTTTTATTCCACAACGCTGTATTTTTGAAAACTATAAAAAAATTATAATCGTATGGCATATTGGCTGGCCAAATCAGAACCTTCAACGTATAGTTGGGATGAACTTGTAAAAGAAAAACAGACCTGCTGGAGCGGCGTAAGAAATTATGCAGCCCGCCTGCACCTTCGTGCCATGAAAAAAGGGGATGAAGTATTCTTCTATCACAGTAATGAAGGTGTGGAGATCGTGGGTATTGCCAAAGTGGCCAAAGAATTTTATCCCGATCCAACAACGGATGATGATCGTTGGGTGGCTGTAGACCTGAAGCCGGTTCGCAAAATCAAAAATGCTGTTTCGTTAGATACGATCAAGAAAGATAAACGACTGGCCAATATGGCACTCGTCCGCTTAGGCCGTTTATCTGTACAGCCTGTAACAGCTGAAGAATGGACAATAGTAATGGAGCTGGCAGGAGAAAAATAAGTTTATTGTTTTGATTTTATAGTTAATCTCCACTTTACAAAATTTCATTTAACAAATCCGGAAGGTTACTTTTTACAGGGTAGGGGTATCAATAACTGATTCTCACCTTTAACCTTAAAAAGTATAGCCATGAACAAATTAATCATCGGGCTGCTCATAGTAGCTGCCGGAGCAGGCGTTTTTTTCTTTCTCCGTAAACAAAAAGAAACAACTATTGCCAGCAACATCAGGCAGGAATGGATCCTTGGAAAATGGGAAACGGATTCTTTTAGTAAAACAGATTCTGCTTCGGGTAAGTACCAATTTTATTTTCAAAAAAACGGGATACTGATCCTGTCATTGAATGATTCTGCAAAAGCAGATACCGCTCACTATGAATGGAACAAAGCCAGCGAACTGATCTGGAAAGAAAATGCCACAGATTCAACAGGCAAAGCCTATGTGATCGCTAAAATGACACAGGATAGCTTGCAAATGCAGTCTGCCGACAGTGCAACAATCCTGTTTACCAAATTGAAATGATGGAAGCCGGAACTCCTGTTCAGGCATTTTTATTTAATTGAACAGGAGTTTCTTTCCCGGATTGTGCAAAATCAAACATTTTGCATCTCCTTAACGCTACTAAAAAGCTATAACCATGAAACTTAAAATCACTGTGCTGACAGCATTGCTGTTATGCAACCTTATTGCCTGCGACACAAAAGAAAGCAGGTCTACCTCAACGAAAGAGAATACCAAAGTTGCTAATATGCAATTAACCGAGATAGACGAAGCAAAAAAACCGGCACCCCCGCGAACCGAATCAAAAAAATTTTCAGAACCCGAAATAATAAGCGATGAAGCCATTTCAATCCCTGCTGATAAAAAAGAAGTGACAGAGAATTCTTATAATACCGAAGACTACGACAATATTATAGAAAATAAATTCCTCGCTTCCACACAAAACCCGCTTTCCACATTCTCTATAGATGTAGATGAAGCAGCTTATAGCAATATCAGGAGGTATTTGCAAAATGGTTCTATTCCGCCCGCCGGTGCGGTCAGGATAGAAGAGATGATCAATTATTTTGATTATGATTACACCAAACCGGCTAATGGAGAGCCTTTCACCGTTCATACAGAAATTTCGGAATGTCCCTGGAATCCGCAGCATCAACTGGTACACATTGGCTTACAGGGAAAAGAAATACCAGTGGATAAACTGCCGCCCTCCAATATGGTTTTCCTGGTAGATGTATCCGGCTCAATGGATGAAGCGAACAAGTTACCGTTGGTACAGGCATCTATGAATATGCTGGTAGATCAGTTAAGGGAACAGGATAAAGTGGCCATCGTAGTATATGCAGGAAATGCCGGCCTGGTATTGCCTTCTACCAGTGGAGCAAATAAAATAAAGATCAAAGAAGCGATCGATAACCTCGAAGCTGGCGGCTCTACCGCAGGTGGTGAAGGTATCAGGCTGGCGTACAAAACAGCTAAAGATAATTTCCTGAAGAATGGCAATAACAGGATCATATTGGCCACAGATGGTGATTTTAATGTAGGAGTGAGCAGCGATGATGAACTGGTTAGACTGATCGAAGAGGAAAGAATGAGTGGCGTATTCCTGTCGGTGCTTGGCTATGGTATGGGAAATTATAAGGACAATAAGATGCAGCAGTTGGCCGATAAAGGCAACGGTAACCATTCCTATATTGACAATATCAATGAAGCCCGGAAAGTGCTAGTGAATGAATTTGGAAGTACCTTATTCACTATTGCCAAAGATGTAAAGATCCAGGTAGAATTTAACCCGGCCAAAGTGCAGGCTTACCGCCTGGTCGGGTATGAAAACAGGATGCTGGCATCAGAAGATTTTAATGACGACAATAAGGATGCCGGTGAACTGGGAAGTGGTCACACCGTAACAGCTTTATACGAGGTGATTCCTGTGGGAGTGACCGATGATTTCACTAAATCAGTCGACCTTTTAAAATATCAAACCAATGACCGGAAAGTGCTAAGTAACACCGGCGAAATAATGACCATTAAACTCAGGTATAAAAAACCCGATGAGTCGGTCAGCAAACTACTTACTCACCCGGTCATGGATCAGCATACGGCATTGGTCAACACATCCGATAATTTCCGTTTCTCCGCTGCCGTAGCAGAATTCGGTCTTCTTCTAAGGAGTTCGGAGTACAAACAACAGGCTTCTTACAGCCAGGTAATAAATCTGGCCAAAGGAGCAAAAGGAATAGATGATAATGGTTACCGGGCAGAATTTATCCGCCTCGTTCAATCTGCTACTTCGATGGCGAAGAAGTAGTAAAAGACTTCCCGCAAAGACAAAAAGACCACAAAATTATTAGTTACTCTTCTTTGCGTCCTTTGTGGCTTTGCGGCAAATTTCTATTTCGATTTTTCGTGGTTTTCATTGCCGGGCAGGCCACAGCAGTTTGTGCAGGTGGCTTTGCTGGTTTACATTTGACCCATGCAAAAAAAGAAACTGGTGGTATTGACTGGTGCCGGCATCAGCGCAGAGAGCGGCTTAAAAACATTCCGGGACAGTGATGGACTCTGGGAAGGATACGAGGTAACCGAAGTAGCTACACCAAGAGGGTGGAGAAAGAATCCGCAAATGGTATTGGATTTCTATAATGCCCGAAGGAAAAATGTTGCCGATGCTATACCAAATGCTGCGCATTATGGGTTAGCAGAATTGGAAAAAGATTTTGATGTCACCATCATCACCCAAAATATAGATGACCTCCATGAAAGATCCGGCTCGACTAATGTTTTACATCTGCATGGAGAGATCTTTAAAATGCGGAGTGAATGGGATGAAACATTAATAGCAGAGATAAGAGGCGATATCAAACTCGGGGACCTGGCTGCTGATGGAGCACAATATCGCCCGGCGATCGTTTGGTTTGAAGAACCAGTACCAAAAATTGAAGAAGCCGTTCCCCTGGTTTTTTCGGCTGATATTTTTGTAGTCGTAGGCACCTCCCTGGTGGTGTACCCGGCAGCAGGGCTCATTAACTATATCGCATTGGAAACGCCCAAATTTATCATTGATAAAAAAATTCCTTACACATCACCGATGCGGAACCTGACCCTGATCGAAAAACCAGCCACGGAGGGTGTAGAAGAACTACGGGCCTTATTAAAAAACTAAGCGAAATGCCTCGTCATTCAAACTACAGCTCCTCCCGCAACTTTAGGTTTTCGGTAACAGGATAGAGCTTATTATTGCTGCGAATTTTCATTATGAAAAAAAATGTACTTACCGGTCTTATCATTTGCTCCTTTTTGATTTCCTCTGCTCAAAAAAACTATTTGCCTTTTGAGCAGGTTCGTAAGTACACCAATGCACAATCTGCAAATAAATATGATTCCTCACTGAAATACCTGACCAACCGGCTGGGGGCAGAAATTCATTACCTGTATCCTTTCTACCAGGCCATCGGCTGGGAAAATAAATTCAAAACGGCCATGGGAGAGAACATCTTCTATTCCCGTTTCAGCGAGTTTCTTGCATTTGCCGGTGACTACAGTATGGCGACCAGCTATACAACAAAAGGCTTTGATACTTTATCAGCAGCTGCCATTGCCAGTATTGCCGACACGGTGAGCAAGCTGAAGAATATCCAATCCGTACCTGCTAAAAAAGCCATCATCAGCAATGCAACGCATTACAGCGTTATCATGATTAACGAGTCGCATGCCAAACCTATACACCGGGCCTTTACCTATAGCCTGCTGGAAGATTTGTATAAGGAAGGTTACCGGTACCTGGCCATGGAGGCTTTTAATAACTATTCCAACAAATGCCTTGATTCCGTCAACATTTTCACCGGGTATTATACTTACGAGCCGGTAGCTGGCGAATTAGTTCGCAAAGCATTGGAATTGGGTTACCAACTTATTGCTTATGAAGACACATTGGCCACAACACATAACAAATCGCAGCGAGATTCTATACAGGCAGAAAATATTTATAGCGTCCTGAAAAAAAATCCTTCAGCCAAAATTCTGGTACATGCCGGCTACAGTCATATATCTGAAGAAAAGATCGGTGACTATATACCAATGGCCCTATGGTTCCGGAAGATCAGTGGTATCGATCCCTTCACCATTGACCAGACCGGTATGACAGAAGGCAGTGAATTTGAATACGGCAGAATATTCTATGATTTTTTTATTGAGCGGTTTACAATTGGAACGGCTTCTATTATTTACCAGGACAAGCGACCTTTTAACCCTCTGGAAGAAAAAGGGTATGATGCAATAGTCATGCACCCGGCCACTACGTACCAGCATAACAGGCCGGCCTGGCTTTCGTTCAACGGGGAACGAAAAGCGACCCTGGTACAACCAACGGAAAAGATGCTATTCTTTGTGCAGGCTTATTATGAGAAGGAATACAGTACCGACCTGCTCAATTATATTGTACCAGCCGACCAAACCTATATCAGCAATCGCGAAGGGTACTATTGCCTCTACCTGCGGAAAGGGAAGTATAAAATTGTATTACGGGATGTTAGTTATAAGGTACTTTCCACCAAAGAGCTGGAGATATTGTAGGCCTTATTGATTCTCTTCATGAAATTTAACAGCATATTTCTCCAACTCTGCCAATACCGGTTCATAAATTTCTTTGGAAGTTGGGATATGTAAACCGGTCATTTTAATTTTTCCATTTAAAATATGTTTAGCAGCTATGCCGAGTGGCAATCCCACTGTTTTTGCCATGGCTGTTCGTAAACTATTTTCTCCTTTCACCACCAGGGAACTTCTGACCTCAGACTTCTGACCTCTGACTTCATACTCCAATTCATGCAACATCACGATCATATCCTTATCATAAGGGCGGAGCGCTAATTTTTTTTCAACAGCAAACTGTAAAATATCAGCCGGGCTGCAAAAGCCTTTATTTACCAGTGTGTCCTGGTCATCCAATCCTAAAAAGAAGAGTTGTTTCAGGGTAAGATTGGCCTCATGCATTTTTTGCGCCAGGTAAGCGGTAGCTTTATTTTTTACTTCATCTATTTCTACTTCCTGGATATTCCCCTTACCATCCGCTGCCATAAAAGATCCGGGCATTTCAGTTCCTTCCTCCTGGGCCTCTGTTTCTGCATCCATCAGTTGCAGCAGGTTTTCCATCATGCTTCTTGTTTCAGCAAAGCGTTCTGTCAGTTTCTCATTCAGCCATTCACCAAAGCCGTTCTTGTCCATATGTTCCTTGAATACTTCCTGCAATGTTTTCCCGTCTGTTTCGTATTGGGGTGTTTCATCCACTAGTTTCAGGTCAATAATATTTTTCCACCCATACATAAAATCAGGGTGACGGAGCGTAGTACGGATAAATGTAGGCGTGTCTTCCAAACCATACAATGGCGTATAGCTTAGTGAATCCCTGTTAGGATACCAGCTTAGCATACCAATTTTCGGTATATCCACCATCCTTTCGCCGGTAAATAGCTCCTCGTAGCCAAGCTTCTTTTCTTCACCCTGCTCACGGAAATGAGCACCCGCTTTTCCTGCCATGATGATATTACGGGGGTTCCAGCTGATCTTATAATGCCAGGGATTGTCATCGCTTTCAGGAGCTACCAGTCCGCCACAATGTGACTGAAATGAAGTAACAGTACCTCCTTTGCTATGAATGTCGTCAATGATCTTCATTGCACTCATATGATCGATACCGGGATCAAGCCCCATTTCATAGAGGAATAACAGTTTTTTACTTTCGATCTTTGCTTGTAATTTTTTGATAGGCTCATCCACGTAAGAAGCGGTCAGCAGATTCTTACCAGCTTCCAAACAGGATTCTGCCACTTTGATATGCAGGCCGGGTGGTAATAGAGATATAACAATATCAGCAAGACGGATATACCTGCTTCTTTCTTCTGTATCCAGTATATCAAACGAAACGGCGCTGGCTCGCTGAGATCCACCGATCTTGGATTGGGCAAGTTTCAGATCGGCATCCACCACGACCAGTTTCCAATTCTCCGTGATCGCATTTTCCAATAAATAATCAATTAATACCGTCGCTGATTTCCCGGCACCGAATAATAGAATCGTCTTCATAATAAATCCTGGTTGAACGAGCTGGTAAATTAGGACGAAAAAGCCAGAAAAAACTGGGAAAACAACAGGTAAAATACGATAGTTTTAAGGCCTGGTAACTAATCCACAAGGGTGGAAAAAATAGCCTAAAAAACAGCTTCTTTTATCAGGTTATGCGAAAGGTAAAAGTTAGATTTGCGAACCCTGTAAAAACCGCTTTTGGCGGACCTTTTTCAGGGGAAAAAATAACTAAAAAGCAGAAGGATAATAACGATGGAAGATAATCAAGAGCCACAGGAAACGCAGGACAGTAACCGCATCATCCCCGTCAATATCGAAGAGCAAATGAAGACCGCTTACATTGATTATTCAATGTCGGTGATCGTTGGTCGTGCCCTGCCCGATGTACGGGATGGATTTAAACCGGTACACCGCCGTATTCTTTTTGCCATGAATGAATTGGGCCTTAATTATAATAAGCCCTATAAAAAGTCTGCCAGGATCGTGGGAGAGGTGTTGGGTAAGTATCACCCGCATGGTGACTCCTCTGTATATTTTGCTATGGCCCGCCTCGCACAGGAATGGAATATGCGCTACACCCTTGTGGATGGCCAGGGAAATTTCGGTAACCAGGATGGTGATGATCCAGCAGCCATGCGGTATACCGAAGTAAGACTTTCCCGTCTCGGGGAGCATATGCTCGATGATATTGAAAAAGACACGGTTGACTTCCAGCTTAACTTTGATGATTCAGAAAAAGAACCCTCTATTTTACCAACCCGTATTCCCCAATTGCTCATGAATGGCAGCAGTGGTATCGCCGTAGGTATGGCGACCAATATGATGCCGCATAATCTTTCTGAAGTCATTGACGGCTGTATTGCCTATATCGACAATAAAGAAATTACGATCGAGGAACTGATGCAGCATGTAAAAGCACCTGATTTCCCAACCGGTGGTGTGATCTACGGAATGGAAGGTGTGAAAGCGGCTATGCACTTTGGCCGCGGCAAGGTAGTGGTCAGGGGAAAATTAAGTGTGGAAACAAAAGCAAGCGGAAGAGAACAGATCATTATTACGGAAGTACCGTACCAGGTCAACCGGGATTCGCTGACCAACCGGATCGGTGAACTGGTGAACGAAAAAGTGATCGAAGGTATTTCACATGTCAATAATGAATCGAATAATAAAGAAGGAACAAGGGTAGTGGTGGACCTGAAAAGAGATGCGATTGCCAATGTTATCATCAACCAGCTATATAAACTGACCGATCTGCAAACTTCTTATGGTATCAACAATGTTGCGATCGTAAAAGGAAGGCCCAGGACACTGAACTTAAAAGATCTAATTAGCGAGTTTATTGAGTTCCGCCATGAAGTAGTGGTTCGCCGTACACAATTCGAATTAAAAGAAGCAGAGAAAAGAGCCCATATTTTAAAAGGTTACCTGATCGCACTCGATCACCTGGATGAGGTCATTGCATTGATCCGTTCTTCCGCAACTCCCGATATTGCCAAAGATAATTTGGTCAATGCAGGATGGGGGTTGGACGAGATTCAGGCAAAAGCAATTTTAGAAATGCGTCTCCAGCGCCTGACCGGCATGGAAAGGGAAAAGATCATGGCCGAATACGATGAACTGACCAGGCTTATTGCCCACCTGAATGAACTCTTGTCGAACGAGGGCATGCGGTTTGATATCATTAAAACAGAATTACTTGAGATCAAAGAAAAATTCGGGGATGAGCGTCAAACAGAAATTACCTATCTCGATGATGAAGTAAAAATAAAAGACCTGATAAAGGAAGAAGATGTGGTGATCACCATTTCACACCTCGGCTATATTAAACGTACTCCGGCTGATGAATTCAGATCTCAACGCCGCGGTGGCCGGGGAGCTACCGGGGGCAAGACTAGAGATGAGGATTATATCGAGCATCTTTTTGTGGCCTCTACCCATCATACCATGCTTTTCTTTACGGAGAAAGGAAGAGTGTTCTGGTTGAATGTCTATGAAATTCCAGAAGGGGAAAAAACAGGTAAGGGCAGGGCGATACAAAACCTGATCCAGTTACCGCCGGATGATAAGGTAAGAGCTATCCTCGATGTGAAGGACCTGAAGGATGAAGAATTTGTACAATCACACAATATTGTATTGTGCACCAAAAAAGGAATAATTAAGAAAACTGAACTGGCCGACTTTAGCCGTCCCCGCCAAACCGGTGTGAATGCAATTAATATTGTAGAAGGAGATGAGCTTCTCGCAGCAAAGATGACAGATGGCAAATGCGAGATCATGATGGCAGTGAAGAGCGGACGGGCTATCCGTTTTTCTGAAGTAAAAGTAAGAGCTACCGGGCGGGGTGCCATTGGCGTAGCCGGTATAGAAGTAGATGATGAGAACGATGAAGTGGTGGGTATGATCTGTGTAAATCCTGAAACGGATGCATCGAGAACAGTATTGGTGGTTAGTGAAAAAGGATTTGGCAAAAGAACAGCGGTAGAAGAATACCGGTATACCAACCGGGGCGGAAAAGGAGTAAAGACCATCAGTGTAACAGATAAGACCGGGTCATTGGTCGGTATTCTGGATGTTTCCGAAAATGAAGATATCATGATCACCTGTAAAAGTGGTGTGACCATCCGGATGCCTGTGAGTGGTATCAGCGAACAGGGCAGGGCCACTCAGGGAGTAAAACTGATCCGGCTCGATGAGGGTGATGAAATAGCCGCCATCACCCAACTGGACGACCAGCCTGCGGCTTTAAGGGAAGAAGCCACCGCAGAGGAGGGCACAGAAACTCCACAAAACGGTGACGCAACCGAAACTGGTGAAAAACCATCTTCAGTTGACGTTACAGAATAATCAGTAATTTGTAAATAAAAAATAAAGAGATGAAAAGAATCCTTTTCTTATTAACGATGAGCTTGTCTGTCTTTTTGGTCACCGCCCAGAAATATGAAGACATAAAAAACCAGCTGGTATTTAGTAAATTCAAAGAGGCCAAAGTGGATCTCGACAAAGCCATGGGCAATGCTAAATTTACCAGCAAGCCAGAAGCCTATATTTTAAAAACCACTATCTACGCGGGACTTTCTATGGATGAAGGAACTAAAGGAACCCCTGCAGGAGATGCGCTGGCTGGTGATGCTGACCTGGCTTTCAAAAAATATAAGGAAATGGAGCCTGAGTTAACCTTGATGGCTGACCCGATCTACCAGAATGGCCCAATCAATCTCTATTCAAACTATTACCTCTCTGGTTATAATGAATATAATGCGGCCAATGACCTCGAAAAGAAAAAGAAGGCAGCCAAACCGGAAGAACTGGCTGAAGTGACCAGCGCTACAGAGAAGAAATGGGTGTCTGCCAATGATAAATTCAAAAAAGCGGTGGAGTATTCTGATCTCCTGATCAGTAAAAAACTGTTTCAGTCAGCGTTGGACACCAATGTGCTCATCCTCGCAGGTATTTCAGCCGAGAACAGCAACCATAAGGAAGATGCCGTAAAATATTATAGCCGCCTGGCCAATAATAAAGTAACAGGAGATGGTTTTGAAAGTGTGTACCGTTACCTGGTTAGTTACTACTTTGCTAAGATGGATATGGCATCATTCGAGAAGTACAAAGCGCTGGGATCGGAATTATATCCCCAAAGCGTATATTTTACGTATGATAAAGTTGACTTTGCCGTAGGCCTTGCGGAAAAACTGGAGGACAAAATAAAAGCGGTGGAAGAAGTGCTCGGAACAGACCCCAATAATTTTAAAGCGAATGAAGTACTGGGAGAAGTGATCTTTGAAGCCCTGAATCCCAAAGAAGATACCGACCCGGTTCCACCCAATGCAGATGAACTGGAAAAGAAAATGGTAGCCTCCTTCAATAAGGCAGCAGCTTCCAAAGCCGGTTATGAAATTCCTTATATCTATATTGGTGATCATTTTATTAATAAAAGTATCGTCGCAAATAAAGCAAGAGAAGCACATGTAGCAGATATGAAAGCCCGTACCAAACCTGGTACCATGGCTTCGAAAGAGGATGTGGCAAAAAGAGATGAACTCGATAAAAAATATGGGGAACAACTGGAACAGGCCAAAGATCCGTATGAAAAATCAATAGTGATCTTTGCCGCTAAAACCCACCTGGAACAAAGGGATAAACAGCAGTATAAAAAAGCCGCCAGCTATCTGGCCGATATAGCTGCTTACAAAAAAGTAATGGCCAAAGGAAAAGCAGCAGAGCAGGCAAAGTATGCAGCGGAAGAGGAGAAGTGGAATAAGTTGTGGGATTCTATTAAGTAATTGTATGACATAATTGGTTCATGAGAAAAGTCACTTAAGTGTGGCTTTTCTCATGAATTAATTACTTAACATAATATAAATTATAGGAATAATATTG